>CAZADO010000022.1:0-6970 GCA_964483885.1 uncultured Alphaproteobacteria bacterium
GCCTGTGATTATCCCACCCTCGTGGGCAATCCTGCGCACCTACTGTCGGGTATCGCGTGGTTGGGTCAGGGAATTACCGGAGAAACCGCCCCCCTCATCCTTGATAATGATGCGGCGGATGACGGTGTGACTTATCTCAATCTCCCGTGGACTCCTTGCGAGCTGGAAACAGTAACTGTCACGGTGACAGCAGGACCCTTCTACGGAGGTTATGAAACCTTAGGTGGGCTCCTCTATTTGAATGGCTGGAAAGACGGCAACCTCGACGGTGATTTCTGCGACTCACTATGTCAGATCCCCGGAGGACCAGTGTCTGACGAATGGATTGTACAGGATGCACCGGTCCGGCCGGGTAGCCACACCTTTGTTTTCTTAGATCCGGGTGTCTTTGATCTTGGCATCTATGATGGCGTCTTCCGGTGGCGGCTCACCGCTCTTCCAGTCGGGCGTGAAGGTTTCGGCCTAATCGACAGACAGCAATGCCCCAACATGAACTGTGGTGACGGTCCTGCCGCCCACTTCTTGGGTGAGGTTGAAGATTACATCCTTGAAGATGCACAGCTCGCTGTAGAACTCATGAATTTCGAAGCGGTGCCTGGAGATCGCAGTGTGATTTTGCACTGGTCAACTGCCAGCGAATCGGATAACGATCACTTCGAGGTACTCCGCGATGGTAGGGTTGTCAGTAACGTTGATGGTGCAGGGAACAGCTCAACCACCCGCCACTATGTCTGGCAGGATGAGCATCTGCAAAACGGCACGGAATACACCTACACCCTTATCGCCGTGGATATCAGCGGCTCACGCGAAGAACTCTCAACGCTGCACGCAACGCCGAGTTTTGATGCGGCAGTGATTACGGAATATGCGCTGCATCAGAACTACCCGAATCCATTCAATCCGACGACAACTATCACCTTTGACCTTGTCGAAAGCGGCTACGCAAGCTTGAAAATCTACAACCTGATGGGTCAGGAGGTTGCGAGGATTCTTAGTGACATGATGGATTCAGGGCGTCATATCGTGAGTTTTGACGGTTCGAATCTGCCTTCCGGTGTCTACATCTATCGCCTTGAGGTGAACAACTTCAGCGACACCAAGAAAATGATGTTGATGAAATAACCTCAAGCACTCCATTCATAGCGTGGGGGCAACTGATTGTGTTGCCCCCACCATCGAAATTCAAAGCAAAGCTGATTTTCATATAATAAGAGGAAAATGAGTCATGAAAAAGGGTTTGTTATTCGTTGGCTTGATTATAGCCATGACATTGCTCTGTTGCTACGCACTCGTAGCGGCGGATGCGGTGAACAAGAAAATTGACAATGTCACTGTCAAGAAAAATGCGACCGTTGTACAAAAAACCAATGTGGGAGAAAACGCGGCTGCTATGTTATCGAATCACGCTGCACTTCCCCTAAACACTCCCGTCGTTGCACCTCTGCGAGATGGGTCCGCGTCGTTAACTGAAACCTCAGAACTTGATCCACGCATCGTAGAACTTCTCGAAACAATCGACTATCTCAAAAGCCAAGGCTTGTACGATCCTGACATTTGGAACGAGTTGTACAGCTTAATCACGCCTGTACACCGGCCGAACCGCCACTTTGATCAAGGCGGTGAGAATTGTGCTGCTGCAACAGCGGTGACCGAGCCGCTACCGTACACGGATACAGGCACCACGGTAGGCTACGCAGACGATTATGAAGAAACAGGCATTTTCAGTTGCCCGTATGCGTCAACGTCACCTGATGTCGTCTACAAATATACGCCTTCAGCCGATATTACTGTGGACATTGACCTATGCAATTCGAGCTATGACACTAAGGTGTTTGTTTACGAGGAAGTGAGTCCTTCCTCTGACTGCGGCAGCCTAAACGCGATTGCATGTGACGATGATGGATGTGGTTCCGCTGCGGGTTATACCTCTATCATTGAAGGTCTCGACCTGTCAGCCGGCTACGATTATTACATCGTCATTGATGGCTATGGTGGTGGTGAGGGGAATTATGATTTGACAATCCGGGAAGGTGAAGCCCCGCCGCCGCCGCTCGAATGTCCGGCGAATACGCTCTTCGGACAACCCGTTCACATGCCTAACGACGGGTGGTCAGCGGGTACCAGCGAAGACAGCTTAGGCTTACTGCGCTACGAGAGCTTCTCGGGTGTTACCGGGGAGATCTGCGATATCCACTTCTGGGGCCTCCCCATAGTGCTATCAGGTGACTGGGTTCCGTGCAATGAAGACCCCATGCCTTTCGAGATCAAGTTCTACCAAGACAGTGCCGGAATGCCGGGTGCCGAGGTGTGTACTTATGTTCTCATGTTGAATAAGCAGGCGACAGGCTTGTTCTATCACTCCACTTACCAATTCCCTCTCTATTACTGGAGTGCCACCCTGGATCCGTGCTGCGCCATCACCGACGGCTGGGTTTCCATTCAGGGAATGGGCGATCCTGACTGCTGGTTCTTGTGGATGAGCTCGGGGACTGGCGACGGTTCGTCATTGTTCGATAATAATGGCGTTTGGGAATCGTACGCCTACGATAACAGCCTCTGTCTGACGGGAGAAGGCGGAGGGCTCTATGGTGCGTGCTGTGATCCTGCTACCGGTGTTTGTTACGATGATGTCCTGTCCACCGAGTGTCTGCCACCGCACATCTTCTATGCGAATACCCTATGCGCAGATATCGATCCTCCGTGCGGTATGGGAGCATGCTGTGATCTTCTGACAGGAGGATGTTCGGTAACGAGCTATGCGGATTGTCAGGGTAATTATCAGGAATGGCATCCCGGTGTCGACTGCGATCCGAATCCCTGTCCGCCGCCAGGGTGCGTCGTCGAATGCCCGGCCGGAGGCATTGCGGAAGGCGAACCTTGTCCGAACGATCCGGATAACTACAACGGTGGATGTAATTCAAACCCGAATATTTTCCAGGATGTCGCTTGCGGTGACGTCATCTGCGGAACCAGCTATGCGGATGGCACGACACGTGATACGGACTGGTTCAGGTTTACGCTTACCACACCGGCGATCATTCATGCTTGGGGTGTTGCAGAGTTTGATCTCCAATTATACTTGGTTGATCATGGAGATTGTTCTGTTCCTTCGGTTATAGTGGGTGCATCTGCTTTAGTGTGCGACACGGCAAGATTCAATTCGGATTATATGCCTGCGGGTGAATATACCCTCTGGGTTGGTCCGACTAGCTGGAATGACGTCTGGCCATGCTCCGACTATGTTGTAGGATTTACCTGTGAAGAACCCTGCGACATCGTGAACTACTGCGAGAATCCGATTGTCACCGGACCGGGTACGGAAGGTCCTGCAGGGACATGGACATTCGGACCGCACACCGAGAACAGTTGTTGCGCGACCGATCCGGTGCCATTCGTGTGGTCTGATATGTGCGGCGGGAGTGATTTTACCTCAGGTCCGGATATCGTCTATCAGTTCACCCTGGAGACAGAGAATACGCTCCATATTGTTGCTTCGGGTCCTTGCGACAATCAGGTAATGGTGTTCACGAGTTGTGATGATCCGACGGGAACCTGCGTGGCCTCAGCGGATTTGACCTTCACTGGCGAGGATGAAGTGATTGATGTGACGCTGCCCGGAGGGACATACTATGTTTCAACCTCCTGCTACTCCAGTAGCTGCGACGACATCACGCTGACGATTACCAGCGATTGCCCGTTGCCGGTGGAATTGACCACGTTTGAAGCCATCGCAGGCAACCGTCAAGTGACTCTGAACTGGACAACCGCCAGCGAAACCAATAACGATCACTTCGACGTGCAACGCAGCGCGAACAGCGAATGGATTACCGTCGGTACCGTACAGGGCACCAATGAAGTGACCGGCTCGAATTATCAATACGTTGATCGTGCCGTGGTCAATGGCGTAAATTACAGCTACCGTCTGCGGTCCTATGACATCAACGGCGCTGTTCATGAGTATGATCTGACTGCAGAGGCGACTCCGAAAGCACCGGTGCCGGTGGAGTATGCGCTTGATCAGAACTTCCCGAATCCGTTCAATCCGAATACGACTATCTCGTACGCGTTGAAAGACGCAGGTTTCGTCACCCTGAAGGTGTACAACCTTCTGGGACAGGAAGTCGCAACACTGGTTCAGACACAGCTCACAGCCGGCCGGTACACGGCGACCTTTACAGCGGCGGATCTACCGTCGGGCGTTTATATCTATCGTCTTGAAGTGAATGACTTCGTTGCCACCAAGAAAATGGTGCTGATGAAATAATCTCGAACCTTGCATGATAGAGTAGGGGCGGTTCCTTAAGCCGCCCCTGCCACCCAACTTTACTAATAAATCAATTTATTCTGCGGAGGTAAAAATGAAAAAAACATTTCTATTTGTTGGCTTGGCCACAGCCATCTCATTCATCTGTTGCAACGCGCTCGTAGCAGCGGATGCTACCACGATTCCAAGGGCAGCATCGGAGAAATCCCCCGCCATCGAGTCTCCACCATCCCTTTGTTATGGTGCGTGCTGTTTTGATGACGGCCATTGTGAATGGTTGGATCCAACTCAGTGTCAAAATTCTGGTGGCACTTTTATGGGTGAAAACGTCCCCTGTCACCCAAATCCATGCCCGCAGCCTGCGTGCTGCGAAATGTGGGTGGAAAGAGGCGGGCGCTTCTCTCTGCATTTCGACGAACCTGGCGCCGAGTTGAGTGTTTGCTGGTGCTGCCCGGAAGAAGGACAGCCTGTTTTCACCTACTTGCCGGGGTGTAACTATGGAATTGATGGATGTGACGAAGCCGGCAATGCAAATTATGGGAACCTCCAATGGACCGAAGCTGTGTTTGTGCCGTCAGATACGTGCGGTGCGTATGGTGGACATTGGACCACAACGTTTTCCATTGAAGGAAGTCCCCCTCAAGAAACCGGTTGCATCTGTGTCTTTTTTGAATATCAGCTTCCGGTTGAGCTGACGGCAGAACCCATCCTTACAACCGGAGACTGTCAATTAACGCTGAGCTTCGCTGTCGCTGATGAGCATGATGTAAGCAAGTACGAAATCATGCGCAACGGAACCAAGATTGCAGAACTCGGGCTTGCCGATGGCTCTTATACCTATCGCGACGCGAACCTCGTCAATGGCCGCCGTTATGAGTATTCTATTGTAGCTGTGGAACTCGGCGAACGCAACGTGCTCTCCTACAACGGCGAGAGCGTATGGGCAGGCGTGCCTTCAAGTGAACCGACGACCATAACAGACTACGTGCTTCACCAGTGCTATCCCAATCCGTTCAACCCGACGACAACCATCACATTCGACCTCGTCGAGAACGGCTTCGTGAACCTGAAGGTGTACAATCTTATGGGGCAGGAAGTCGCACAAATCGTCGATAGAATGATGGACGTCGGACGCTATACGGTCACCTTTGATGGCTCGAACCTGCCGTCAGGTGTCTATGTCTATCGCCTTGAAGTGAACGATTTCAGTAGCACCAGGAAAATGATGCTGATGAAATAATCCATCAGCTATGATTTTACAATAAGTGGAGCGGTTTTAGTAGGCAGCCTCACTTCCCAACCTAAGAACACATTGACTTGAAGCGTGTGTTCAAACCCTTAATAAAAAGCTATAATCAGAAAGGGAATAAAATGAAAGAGCTTTGGGCAGTATGTTTTATGCTGCTCGCCTCAGTGTCCATAGCTTTTGCTATGGACTTCCCGGTTGATAAGCAAGAAATAATGAGTAGAGATGATTGTGTTTGGGAAGAAGATGGCTTGGTTGAAAATCCTGACGGCAGCTTCACCTTCCGACAGACCACAGACGAGTCGGATGGCTCCCCTCTGTATGAAGGTCCTTTCACTCTGCCGCCCGGTAGTTGCACCGAAACAGGCGGCTTCGAGATTTACTGCGGTTATGACGCGGACTTCGGCTGGAAACACTATTGGGATCTTTGGGACTCAACAGGTTTAACGATTGATTGTGTACAGGTCCTGATCTGTGCATGGGATGTTGATGAAGCTCCATGCGACTCTGCATACCCTTATTGCGAAGTGGACAACATCTACATGGATGGGGATCTGCAGGATCCGGAAGCCCTCTCGGGTGATTCCCATATTTGGTGGTTGACGACATTTAATGTTGATCCCGCGACGATACTCGACGATGGCTATCTGGACATGTTCATGGATATTGACGCCTTAAACGATCCCCCTCCTTCATGCGTGTGGGGAGTCACTCTGGGCTGGTCACAGCTTGTGGTGACCTACTCCCAAGAGGAAGAGTATGAGTATGACCTGGGCGACTTTAATGCTGCCTGCGATTATGTCAGTCTCCCTTGGCAGAGTCTGAGTCACCCACCAATCGTTCCCGGCAATCCCGCCCATGCACTGTCCGGTATTGCCTGGCTTGGTCAAAACATCACTGCTGAAGTCTGGGCGGATCCCGCGGGGCATGATAACAACAATGTGTATGAAGCCCCTCTTGGCGATTTGACGGATGACGGCGTATTCTTCCACTTCCACACCGTTTCCCCCACTGGCGCTTGGGGTTACGAGATCTGCGCTATTGAGACCGTGACGGTGACAGTGACAGCCGGTCCGTTGTATGAGGGTCAACCGCTGTACCTGAGTGCCTGGAAGGATGGTAACCTGGATGCTGACTTCGACGATGATCACCTGGGAGCACCAAATTGCGATGCGACGGAATGGATCATTCAGGATGTACCCGTGGTACCAGGTCCTAACGTCATCACCTTCTTGGATCCGGGTGATTATGTTCTCGTTCCTTATGAGCCTGTCTTCCGCTTCAGGCTTTTCGGAGAGCCCCGCGGACGGTATGGGTACAGTCTGGCAGACCGGTTGAACTGCAACGAGCTTTTGGGTACATGGCAGGTTGAGCCTTTGGGCGAAGTCGAGGACTACAACATCACCGAGTTCGACCAATTGCCGGTCGAGCTGACGACGTTGGAAGCCATCGCAGGTGAC
>CAZADO010000023.1:0-10330 GCA_964483885.1 uncultured Alphaproteobacteria bacterium
TTCCCAGCCACCGATACCAGCTTGCCACCTTTCGGCGATGGAATCGCTACGGCGGCTTTATCGGTTTCCACTTCGACGAGGGGGTCGTCTTCTTTTATCATATCCCCGACATTGATATGCCATTTAAGAATTTCACCTTCATGGATGCCTTCCCCAAGGTCGGGCAGCTTAAATTCGTACATTATCTCCTCCTAAAAGTCGAGGGTTTCCTCGATAGCGCGGCGAATCCGTCCGGGACTCGGAATGTAATTCATCTCACGTCCAAAGTAAGGCGTAACGACATCGTAATTCGTCACTCTATTCACGGGAGCTTCCAGATACATCAAAGCTTTATCATTGATTTTAGCGATGACTTCCGCTGCGACGCTGAGAGATTTCGGCGCTTCCTGCACCACAACGCATCGACCGGTTTTTTGAACAGATGTCGCGATGGTATTCCCGTCCGTTGGCGCGATGGTGAGCAGGTCTATCACTTCAATCTTGACGCTGCGAGTTTTCTGCACCTCTTCAACCACTTGAAGTACCGATGGCCTCATCGCACCCCAAACAACGACGGTCAAATCCGTTCCTTCCTGCACGACTTGTGCTTTACCGAGCTCCATCACTTCCTCTTCTTCCGGTACGTCTTCTCGGAAAGCTCGGTAGGAGCGTTTCGGTTCCATGAAAACGACCGGATCGGGATCGCGAATCGCGGCGATCAGAAGTGCGCGGGCGTTCCTTGGAGTCGAAGGGATGACGACTTTTACACCGGGTAAATGCGCATACAGCACTTCGCGGCTTTCGCTGTGGTGTTCCAAGGCGCGAACTCCTCCGCCATAAGGCATGCGAATTACCAGCGGACAGCTCCATGCGCCCTGCGAACGTGAGCGCAGTCGAGACGCGTGTCCTTCCAACTGATGCACCATAAGGTAGGAGAAACCGGAAAACTGCATTTCTCCGACAGGCTTCAAACCCGCCACCGCCATACCGATGGAGGTGCCGATAATACCCGATTCCGCCAAAGGCGTATCAATCACTCGGGCGTCACCGAATTTTTTATGCAGACCAGCCGTCGCGCGGAAAACACCTTCATCGACTCCGACATCTTCACCCAGAACAACAATACTGTCATCTTTTGTCATTTCCTGCTCAAGAGCAAAACTAATGGCCTGCACCATATTCATTTTAGGCATCAGCCACCTCCTTTCGCAGATTATCTAAGAAGGTTTGGCGTTGCTCCTCGATTTCCGCATGCGGAGTTCCGAAAACATAATCGAAGGGAGCATCCGGTTTCAAATCTTTGATAGCTTCGAATTCCTTGATGGAATCATCGATTTCTTTCTTGATTTCCACATCGAGAGCCGCTTGCTTTTCCGCGTTCCAAATTCCTTTCTTCTCAAGGTACGCTTTGAAACGAGTCAGCGGTTCGAGTTTTCGCCATTTTTCGACTTCTTCTTCCGTACGATATTTCGTCGGATCGTCGGCAGTCGTGTGCATCATCAAGCGATATGTTACCGCTTCAATCAGTGTCGGGCCTTCTCCGGCGTGGGCGCGGTCGAGCGCTTCCTTGGTTGCTTTATACATCGCCAACGCGTCATTACCGTCCACCTGAATTCCGGGAATATCGTATGCGATGGCTTTTTGGGCAAGCGTTTTCGAATTCGATTGTTTGCCTCGCGGCATGGAAATCGCCCATTGGTTATTCTGACAGATGAAAACCACCGGCGCTTTCCACACACCTGCATAATTCAGCGCTTCATGGAAATCGCCTTCTGATGTTGCGCCGTCTCCGAAGAACGTCACAACAGCGGAATCTTTTTCACCGCGGTACTTCATCGCATAGCCGATACCTACGGCATGGAGCATTTGAGCCGCCACGATAATCGAAATAGGGAGGATGCGGGCGTCTTTCGGGCGCGCATTGCCTTCTTCATATCCATTATAAAAAAGCAGGGCCTGCGTGATGGTTTCGCCTTTCATCAAGCGCGCTCCTGCTTCACGAAACGCACCGACAAGCCAGTCTTTCTCGGTCATTGCAAAGGTCGGAGCGCAATGCGCCGCTTCTTGACCGATGCTCGGTCCGAACGTCCCGATGCGCCCCTGACGCTGCAGTTTCAACATGCGCTCGTCCATTTCTCTTCCCAAGAACATGGCTCGGTAGAGTTGAATCAGCTCCTTATCGCTCAGTTTCGGTTCAAGCTCCTTATCGACATCTCCCTTTTCATCAAGGATCTGCATATAGGAGACGCTGAACCGTCCAACTTCCTTTATTGACATATCCTTCCTCTTTGGTTTCTTGAAACGCTTTCTTTGCTACGCTGATGAAAGCATGTAGTTCCCAATTATGAGATAGATTAATTGAGAATATACCTATAAATAGCTAAGAAATCAAATTCGTCATCTAATGCCTCATTAACATGTGCATTTTTCGAAATTTCTACGATGTACTTGCCGAAAATTTTTTTAGTTTAGTGTAGTGAAGTATCCAAATTAATTTCAATAGTTGCAAATAGTAACGCATGTATTTGTTTTGCAGGATTCATTCCGAGGAAGTTCCAGCCTGACTACTCACGGTAGTATAACGTTTATTTGTGGTACTGGCGCTAATCTTGCTCGTCGAGTTGCCGCCGTTATGAGTGTGTCACCCGTCCGGAACAGAGGTATACGCAATTTCAGGACACGGGGGCGTCCTGCCCATTATTGAATTCCTCTAAAAGAGGCAAATTCTGAGTTATTCTTGAGTTATACAACTGCTTCAAATTCCAACACCAAAATCGAAAAGGAGTGTAGAATATTACGACACACGGTGTTGTGGAACTCAACACATATTTGAGAAAAATTTCCCGATTTAAATTCTATGCTCCTGTATTTATAAAGATTGCTAAACTGGCACATGAATTGCAAACCTTTATAAGCGAGTCAAGAATTGGTCATTCTAAAGCACGTTAGAATTTTAAACGATAAGCCAAAGGAGAAAGAAAATGTTTTACATCGACTTGCCATGGTACGCACTCATTATCTGGGCAGTTTTCGCATTAGTGCTTCTTCTGCCGTGGGTTGCGATTCCTGTTATCGGTATCAGTGCTCTTTTCAAAGGAATCTTTGGTACAAGGAAGGTTGACGCTCGGGCACCGGTAGGTTTTCAAGTTCCTTCACGGGAATTGGGCCTGACGATGGCTGATGGTGGTGAAAAACTTGAGAAAGATTCAGAAGAAAAGACAGACAAGTAAGCTATATTCGAGCATACCATAATAAGAGGAACAACGCAACTATGATCGCACTTACAGTCATCGGCATTATTCTCGGCTTTCTGATATTGGATCTGGGGATTCAGTATTTCGAGAATCGGAAAGCCGCGCGAGCAACTGGCGCGATACCCCAAACAGTTACATTGAATCCGAAAAAACTTTTATCGGATTTCCTGATGCCTCTCGGATACTTTTTTCATCCGGGACATACGTGGGCACGTATTCAGGAAAAGGGGCTTGTGACGGTAGGCGCCGACGATTTCGCACACAAGGCCTTAGGCCGCATTGACCGGGTAATGCTTCCCAAAGTGGGGCAGGAGCTCAGGTCAAATTCACCCGCTTTCAAGATTGTTCAAGGTCAAAAGGAAGCCTCGTTCGTGGCTCCGGTAAATGGAACCGTCTTGGAAGTCAACGAGAAACTGATTCAAAATCCCGGGTTGCTCAAAGAGCAGCCTTATAAAACCGGTTGGGTTCTTAAAATGCGCCCCTCATCGATTTCCGACGATTTAAAGCCTCTATTCATCGCTGACAAAGCGGTGTCGTGGCTTAAAACCGAGATTGGCGCGTTTCGCGATTTCCTTGTCAATATTGCTGGACATGGAACGGAACTTGGCACCACGGTTGCAGACGGTGGTATTCCGGTGAGCGGAGTTCTCGAGGAATTCGATTCATCGGAATGGAAAAAGTTCGAACAGCGTTTCTTAGGCAACCATAGTTCGGGGGATGCAGCGTTATGACACAAAAAGGATTATTGATAGATGTCACGGCATGCATCGGTTGCGGAAAGTGTGTGTTAGCGTGCAAAGAGCAGAATCATCTTCCTTCGGAAGGAGCGAAGGATGACAGGCTGAGTTATCGTAATTTCACGGTTCTGCAGAAGAAAGACGGACAATTTGTTCGCAAGCTTTGTATGCATTGCGAACATCCCAGTTGTGTATCAGTGTGTCCGGTGGGTGCGCTGACCAAACGCGAAAGCGGCGCGGTTGTTTATGATCCCGATGTATGCATGGGATGCCGGTATTGCATCGTTGCATGTCCTTTTGAAGTTCCCACCTACGAGTGGAACGAGTGGAATCCGCGTGTGAGGAAATGCGTCCTGTGTACAGATCTTATCGAAAAAGGACTCCCGACTGCTTGCTCGCAAGCTTGTCCGACCACAGCGACTATTACGGGAAATCGGGAAGACCTTATCGCCATCGCAGAAGCTCGGATTCGGAAGAATGCGGAGAAATATCAATCGAAAATCTTCGGTCTTTTTGAGGCCGGAGGAACCTCGGTCCTTTATTTATCCCCAATTTCATTTGACAAGCTGGGATTCTCAAAAGATATTACGGAAAAGGCGCCGCCGGAAGTTCCATGGACCATCCTACGGCAGGTTCCCAATGTCGTGCTTCTCGGAGCGGTCGTTTTAGGTGGCTCCTTTTGGATTTTCAAGCGCCGCGAGGAAGTGGCCAAGATTGAGGCAGAGATGAAGAATTCCGACGGAGGTGACTATGATTAAGCAATTGAAATCTCTCCTCACCCCGTGGCCGATTATTGCAGCAGTGTTGTTGGTAACGGCATTCGTGGTTGCCATTCAGCGCTATATGTATGGTATCGGTGCTGTAACCAATCTGACGGATCAATCCGCCTGGGGACTTTGGATTGGGATCGATATTCTCGGAGGCGTTGGACTGGCGGCAGGTGGTTTTGTTATGGCCACTATGGTTTATGTCTTTCGCCTAAAGAAATTCAAACCCATCGTCCGCATGAGCATCCTCACGGCATTTCTTGGGTATATGATTTTTGTTGCCGGACTGCTCATTGAGTTGGGCAGACCCTGGAATATGTGGCATTGCATCATCTACTGGAACATCCATTCCCCTCTCTTTGAGGTCGCGTGGTGCGTGATGCTTTACTCGACCGTCCTGTTTCTCGAATTCAGTCAGGTCATCTTCGAGAAATTCGGTTGGACGAAGCTGCAGAATATTTTCCATAAAATCAGCGTCCCGCTGATTATAACCGGCGCGCTGCTGTCCACACTTCATCAATCAACACTGGGAACTCTCTTTACGGTCATGCCCAGTAAAATGTATCCCTTGTGGTATTCTCCGATTCTGCCGATTCTGTTTTTCTTCTCCTGCATTGCGGCGGGATTGGCGATGGTCATCTTTGAATCTTCTCTGAGCAAGCGTTTTCTGAAGCATGAAACGCCACAACATTTACTGTTGTCCGTTTCCAGAGGCCTCATACTTTTCCTTGGGATATTTGCTGTTATTCGTTTCGCGGATATTTCGACGCGCGGCGCTTTGGGACTGCTCTTCGCGAACGCCTACGAAACACCGTTCTTCTGGATTGAGACAGCCTTGTTTATTTTCATCCCGATTGCTCTGCTGCTAAATAAACGGATTCGTTCGACGCCGCGCGGATTATTCATCGCATCGTTGAGCGTCGTCTTAGGCTTCCTGATGCACCGGGTTAATGTGGTGACGACCGCCTTTGCGAAGGTCAGCGGCGGGTATTTTCCAAGCTGGCAGGAGTTTCTCATTTCGACATCCTTTATCGCAGCGGGTTTCATTATTGTCGGACTTATCGCCCGCAACTTCCCTCTCTTCGAAAAGGCAGCACCGGTAGCCGCCGAAACCGCCAGTGAAGAGGAAGAAGGATACGTCAAAATCGGCTGGAGTGTATAGTTACCGTGAAAGAAGAATCCCATGCATCCAAAACCGAAAGATAGCGGACGTTTTTCCGTCATTCCTGAAGGTGAGAAACGGTGTGTTTGGATGGAAGCCGGCGTGGTGGCTTACAAGATTTGCGACCGCAATTTTCAATGCGACAATTGCCCACTGGATATTGGACTCCGAGGGATGTCGTCTGACGATTCTGCCGCCGAGAAAAAGACACGAAAGAAGGCTTCATTGCCCACACTAAAACCGGATTTTAAACACCGGTCAAACGGAACCTCGCTTCGCTTCTCGGTTCTGTCCGGTATGAACAATTTCCAAAACGGAGATGACCGTTAT
This sequence comes from uncultured Alphaproteobacteria bacterium, assembly GCA_964483885.1. Lineage (GTDB taxonomy): Bacteria > Electryoneota > RPQS01 > RPQS01 > DYHQ01 > JAUXGA01. Next base: position 6,230 of record CAZADO010000023.1, read on the forward strand.
TTCCATCCGAAGCATACATGGATTCAGCCGGAAACTTCCGATAAGATTTACGTCGGAATCGACAGTATTGTGGCGACGGTTTTAGGTTCGATTGATGCGGTATCATTGCCCATACTCGGACAACAAGTTCGGCGAGGAGAGAGCTGTTGTCAGGTCATTCAAGGCTCTCGCGCGTTTTCGATTCTGTCTCCGATATCGGGGCGTATTGTCGAAATCAACGAAGACTTGGAAGATTTTCCGGATAAAGTCATCCTCGACTCCTTGGGGAAGGGATGGCTGTTTTGCGTAGAGCCGGATGATTTGGAAGAGGATTTGCAGTATTGCCGAGGCGGGGATTCGGTCTTTCCGTGGTATCTGAAAGAATTACAGTGGCTGGATTCCGTTCTGGCTGACAATCTGCAGCGTCGCCAGAAGCAGCTCGGTCAGACGATGTACGATGGCGGTGAACTTTCGCGGAATCTGCGGGATTTACTTCCTCCGGACGAATACCGTCAGCTTGTTCTAAGTTTTATCGGTAAACCGAACAATCACACGAGGAGTTAATAGGGAGGATTTTTTAAAGGTTACCGCTTTGTTCGACGACTTGGCGGCAGGACGGGCAAAACGCAACTAATTTCTCATCAACATCTTCGATATAAGTGGAGCTGTTCATCACGCAGCCGGGATAGGTGCAGTGGATCAGTCCGTAAGTATGTCCTAATTCATGAACCGCTTCCTTGAGCATGCGCTCCTGAAAGAGCTGCGCGTCGTGCGGACGTTTGTAGAATTCGTTTCGCAATCGAAAAATAGAGATGAGCGCGCCTAATCCTTTGAACTGAGCTTCTCCGAAAAGATACGTCAGTACCGGAATATAAAGGTCCAAACCCATAACCCCCAGCAGGCGAACAGCATCTGCTGGGGGATTTTCGATTACATCGGCAAGGATAACAGACGAATAGAACTGATCCCGTTCCGCGTTATACGCTTTCGTCAAATCGAACTCTTTGCGAAGGATTTCCGTTTTTAGGTGAAAGACATGCGTCAAATACATCAGCAAAGGGTCAAGCACGGATTCATCGGAAAGCTGTATGGGGACGACATAGAGTTTTGGAGAGTTCAACTTTGCTTGCCCAGAGCGTACTTCTTGATTTTGCTGTATAACGTTGTCCTGTCGATTCCAAGAACGTTCGAAGCTTGACTGATATTCCACTCCGCTCGTTCCAGAATTCTTGCGATGTGTGCTTTTTCCACATCCTCCAGCGTGTCTCCGCCGGATTGCTTCATGCGGTAGCGAAAAGGAAAGGAAAGGTCGCGCGGCAGTATCTCATCACCGGATGTCAGCACAATCGCCCTCTCGATGACATTTCGAAGTTCCCGCACATTTCCCGGCCAGTCATAAGCGATGAGCATCTTCTCGGCTTCCGGTGCGATTTTCTTTACACCGCGCGTCATGGATTGCGAATACTTCTGAACAAAATAATCGGCAAGAAGGGAGATGTCTTCTATGCGTTCTCGCAGCGGTGGAATATCAATGGCAAAGACATTCAATCGGAAATATAAATCCTCCCGGAAGTCACCGCTTGCGACCGCTTCTTCAAGATTGCGATTTGTCGCGCAAATAATCCGAAAATCCACTGAAACCGGTATGTCTCCGCCTACCCGAGAGAATTGTTTCGTTTCAAGGACACGGAGAAGGTCCATTTGCATTTTCGAACCGATATTTCCGATTTCATCGAAGAAAATCGTCCCCTTATCGGCGCGCTCGATTTTCCCTTTCCGTCGAGCGGCTGCTCCGGTGAACGCACCTTTTTCATGACCGAATAACTCGCTTTCCAACAACGTCTCCGTGAAAGCGCCGCAATTGACGGAGATAATCGGAGCATAGCGGCGGTTACTGTTGCTGTGAATCGCGCGAGCCACTAATTCTTTCCCGGTTCCGCTCTCGCCAAGAATCATCACGGTGGCATCTGTCTTGGCCACGGTCGCAACCATCTCCAGCACTCGTTTGATTTGTGGTGATGTTCCGACAATGTCATCCGGCATGCTCAAGTCTTCGATGTGCTGCTTGAGCTGGATATTTTCCTGTGTGAGTCGGCGCGTTTCGAGTGCATTGCGGATAATGTGCGTGAGATCGTCGGGATCGATAGGTTTGGATACGTAATCAAACGCTCCATCTTTGAGCGCCTGAACGGCCGATTCTACCGAAGCATAGGCCGTCATAATAATGATAATGATGTTTTTATCCACACTTCGGATATGGCGGTTGAACTCGATACCGTCCATACCCGGCATTTTCATATCCAACAGGATGATGTCCCAGGTTTGATCGCGGAGTTTCACCATCGCGGCATCGGCACTCTCCGCTCCGTCCGCTCGGAAACCATCTGATACGAACCATTTGCAGAGCGAGTCGCGCACCGAAAACTCGTCATCAACAACCAGGATTCCGATACTTTCTTTATCCATTCCTTTGCCTCTTAACTTTAACCGCGTATCCGGACTCACAATGTCGCGTCCGGCGCATCGATAGGTAGTTCAATCGTAAAGGTTGTTCCTTCATTTATCGTGGAATCGACAGAAATGCGTCCGTGGTGATGGTCAACAATAATCCGATAGGCGACCGCAAGCCCTAATCCCGTGTTTTCCGCTGAGTCTTTCGTCGTGTAGTAGGGTTCGAAGATATGAGGCGCATCCTCTTCGGATATTCCGTTTCCGTTGTCGCTGACTTCCATCAGAAGCGTTCCGTCTTTTTCGCCGTCTCGAAGCCGAACGATGACTTCTCCACCTTCCGACGGCATCGCTTCAATCGCATTGACGAGAAGCACCAGCATCATTTGTTGAAGTGCCGCCGTATCGCAATGTAGAAAAGTGTTTCCGGTTTCGATTTCTTGTTTTAAAAATACCTTTTTCGTTTTGACGCTGTGCTTGGCCAGCTCGATGCTGCGTTCAATCACGGGTCGTATATCCTGTTTCGACATCTCGCCGTAGGATTTCCGGGAGAAAAGGAGCAAATTCTTGACAATATCACCGCAGCGTTTCGCCTCGTCTCGAATCACCGCCAGATTATCGATGGAATCTCCGATTTCTTTTTCTTGAGGCGAATTCGAGAGATTTCTTATGGATAACTTGGCATAGGTCAGAATTCCCGCCATGGGATTGTTGATTTCGTGCGCCACGACACCGGCCAGCTTTCCTAACGATGCCATCTTTTCCACGAGAATCAGGTGCGCCTGCGCGCGTTCCAATTCCTCGGTCTTCTCCTGAACCTTATCTTCAAGGGTTTCAGACCATTCCCGGATGGACTCATTCGACCGTTTCAGCTCTTGCGTCATCTTATTGAAGGATTCAGAAAGGTATCCGAGCTCATCTCGTGAATCCACTGGAATCGAATAGTCAAGGTTCATCGCGGCGACTTGCTGAGTACCGTGAATCAGCGCCGAAATCGGACGTTGAATCACCCGGTGGATGAAACTGCGGAACAACAAAGCGGTCAGAAAAATTAACGCTCCGGACATCAGAAGCACCGACCTTCGCGTGTTCCCGGCGCTGGCATCCGCTTCTTTCAGAGACATCTGTATATCCAAAAGCCCCAGCAGCTTTTTATCCGGACTGTGAGCGTGGCAGCTTGCCTCGGAACAGCTCTTAGAGTTCTCAATCGGATTGATTAGCCCGAGAATCCGGTCCCCGGACTCGGACCGTAGATGGCGAATGCGGTTTTCTTTGGGAATCACTCCTTTCGTCTGTGCAGCCGTATGGCAAAAAGAGCATTGTTCCGCATCTTTTTCAAGAGTTATCGCCAATGCCGTCGAATCACTGGCAAAGCGGACTTCGCCGTATTTATCGTAAATCCAAATTCCCTCAATGCCTTCTTCTCTCCCGATATTTGAGATAATATTCGCCAAATCCTCCCGATGATTTTTCAGCATGGAGTAATGCGTCGAGCCTTTGATAAGGTCGCTGACTTGAATGGCATGATTGCGCACATTGTTTTCAATCTGCCGTGTGAAAAGATCCGTGTTCAGAAAGGTAATGACGAACACCAGTAGTAGCAGAAACATCAGCAGCACGAGGAGCTTTGATGTGATACTGTTGGGAAAGGAAAAGGCGCGTTTCATTTATAAT
>CAZADO010000024.1:0-6037 GCA_964483885.1 uncultured Alphaproteobacteria bacterium
ACCCTGGCAGCCGTTTGAAGGACGATGTTGATCGAGGGCACGTCAACGACGAACCCCATGAAGAACGAGAGCCATCCAAGAACGACCAGCTCGCCCAGAATGGCACCACACCTCGGAGCCACCCACGCCGCAACCGTCCCACGCACCAACCTCACCGCCACTGCATCCCTGGGCGCCTCCACCGTGGCCGGGGCCCACCTGGTCGGGGCAGGTGACAGCGGCGTTGGACTACGTGCGATCTGACGAGGCGGAGTCGAGTCGGTGGATCGCTTCTTCCACGTTTCGCCGTACCGCTTCAGGCTCGACATCAAACCCGGTTGCCCGACTGCCGCTCCAGTTGATCTTCAACGGCGGCCAAAGCGTGATCCACTTGGGGCGCCTGGGGAGATCCACTCCGAGGTGCGGGAGAGCCAGGCACCGCGGCGGGATCGTGATCCAGCAGGAGGGCACGGTCAGGTCACGGGGCGGACTCGGGCCCGTGGTGGGTTGAGCGCTGGACGCAGAGCACAGGTGGGCACCGCTGGCGGTCGGGCCAGAAGCGCCACCGTGCCGGGCAGCGATCAGAACGGGATGGTGTCGTCGTCGGGGGGCTGAGCGGGCTCGGTGCGGAGCAGAGCCCGGTAGCGATCCATCTGGCGCCGCAACTCGGCCATCAACATGGTGATGCGACAGGCGCACTGGTGGGTGGTCGGAAGCGGCTCACGTAGCCAGTACGGGCGCTCCGGATCGTCGAGAGCGGGGTCTGCGGCGAGCAGCGCGCAGTAGGTGGCGTCGAGCACGGCGTCGAGCGCGAAGAAGAGGCCCAACTCCGGTGCAGCGGCAAGCGAGGCCGGCGACAGGAGGGGTGCAGGTCGAGCGGCTTGGCGGGTCACGGCGAGCGTCGCTGGAAGGCGTCTACCGCGCACTTGACGGTGGAGTGATCCCTGCCGAAGAGGGTGGCGATTTCTGCGTAGCTGTAGTGCCGATCGGGCAGATGGCGAATGCGCCACCAGATTTCCTGGCGGGTCCGGACGACATTCTGGGTGCGTGTGCGGCTGCACACCTCAGACGGCGTCGCGCCCCGCCGGAGACACACCTGCTCCACCAGCGGGAGCAGACCTCGCGCTTGCAGCACAGCCAGGACGGTAGGCTGCGAGGGGGCGGGCGGCGCGTCGCTCATGCAGGCTCGGGGGTGGGCTTGGGCTTGGGCTTGGGCTTGGGCTTGGGCTTGGGCTTGGGCTTGGGCTTGGGCTTGGGCTTGGGCTTGGGCTTGCGGTGGTTGGCGCGCTGGGTGGCCAGATGCTGGCGGTAGCTGGGGCCCTGGACATCGATGGCGATGGCGTGCATGACCAGGCGGTCGAGAATGGCCTTGGTGATGGTCGCATCGCCCAGATAGCGGCCCCACGCACTGAGCTTGATGTTGGAGGTCACCGCGGTGCTGGCGCGGCCGTGACGGGCATCGATGAGGTTGAAGAGGCTGTGAGCGGCGGTGGGCTCATCCTCCCGCTTGCGGAGTTGTCCAAGCCCCACGTCGTCGATGACGAGGAACTCGGCTCTGGACCAGCGACGCAGGCGTCGATCATAGGTGTCGTCGGCGAGCCCGGCATGCAGGTCGCTAACCAGATCGACACAGCGCGCATAGCGGACGCGTAGTTGCTGCTGGCAGGCTCGCAGCGCGAAGGCTTTCAAGATGTGGCTCTTGCCGGTACCGGAGTCGCCGGTGAAGACCAGATCCTCGTGGCGGCGCACGAAGTCGAGCTCGGCGAGCTCCAGGATGAGGGACTTGTCGAGCCCGGGCTGGAAGTTCCAGTCGAAGTTTTCGAGCAGCTTGCGCTCGGGCAGGCCGCTGGTCTGGAAGCGCCGATGGATGCGGGCCTCCAACTTGTAGCCGGCCTCAGCCCCGAGAACGCGCTCGAGCAACTCCGAGTAGCTGGGCTGGTGCGCGGCGGCCCACTGCAGGTGCGCGTCGAGCTCACGCAGGGTGTAGGTCAGTCCGAGCAACTCCAGGTGCCGCTGGAGCCGCTCTCGGAGGTGCTGGTCGGAGGGGTGCTTGGGCTGGGACATGGTGCTGGCTCCGGGGTGGTCGTCTCCGCCGCATGACGGGCCGAGGCTCGGGGCAACGCATCGAAGACGGTGAGGTCGGCCAGACCGCCGCGGTTGCTGCCCAGGGTTTGCTCCAGCGACCGAGCGGTCAGCTCGGTGACGTACTCATCGAGGGTGCGTGGCTGGGAGCGGGCCGCAAGAATGCGCGCGATGGCTTGGTGCTCGACAGCGCCGAACGTGCGGGCATGCTCGAGCGCGCGGTCGAGCGATTCGGTGCTGTAGCGCTCGCGCAAGAGCAGGATGTGGCGAGCGTGGTGAGCGGCCAGTCGCGGCTGACGGACACACAGGTCCTCGAAGAAGGCGAGCGAGCGCTCGCCCATTTGCTCGAAGGTGGAACGTAGTTGCCCGAGGTCAACGCTGGCTTGGCGTCGTGCTGGGGGATGGAGTTGGTGGGGGTCGAGCTTCTCACCAGCGCCGCGAGGACCGAGCTCGTGGCGGGCGATGCAGCGCAGGTCGGGGGCGTAGACCAGCAGCTCGCGTTGCGTGATGCGCACCGGCAGGATGTCGGTGACGTGGTCGTAGGGGACGGCGTACTGATTGCCGTCCCAGGCCACAAAGCCGTCGATGCTGCACAGGCGGTAGATGACGCGGGCGGTGTCGTAGGGGTGCGCGGGCAGCGGTCGCAGGTGGGGACGCTCCTCGGCAAAGCGGTCCAGGATGGTGCGCTTGCGATAGGGGCGTTGGTCGGCGGTGTCGTCGAGCCAGCTCGCCAGTTGGCGGCGCAGGTCATCGGGGTCGCGAAAGCGACGGCCGTTGAAGAAACTTCGTTCCAGCTCCCAGAAAGCACGCTCAACACGAGGTTTGTCGTTGGGATGGAAACGGCGGCAGGCGACCGGCCGAAACTCGTAGTAGGTGGCGAAGGCCAGGAATCGGGTGTTGTAGATGGGCTGGTTGCCCTCCCAGTGCGACACCACCGCCTTCTGGCTGTCGTACTTGCACTGGTGCGCGCAGCCCTCGAACCGTTGGAAGGTGCTGACGTGCCCCGCCATCAGCGCGTGCAGGTCGCACCGCTCGAAGAACTCGTAGTACTTGCGGTGGCTGCAGGGCAGCACGTAGGCGAACGCCTGCTGCAGTTGCCGCGGGGCGTGGGTGAAATCGATGGTGTACGGCGACCAGTCGCACTCCGCCATCTCCCCGGGCCCGTAGTCGGGCGTGGAAAGACTGGGGGTGACGACGGGGCGCGGACGTACGGCGCGCACGTGGCGCTTGATCACGGTGTAGCCTCCGTCGAAGCCGTCCTTGCGCAGCTCCTCGAAGACTCGCTGAGCCGTGATGTCCGGGTAGGTGACCAGCAAGTCGGCTACCCGCGGCTTGAACGGATCGACCTTGCTGGCGCGAGGGGCGCGCTGAGGAGCGACCAGCGCGTGGTGCTCGCTCTGACGCTCCAGGCCGTGCGCGGCGAGCAGCTTACGCACGGTGTTGCGGCTGATGCCCAGCGCGCGGGCGATGGCCCGCGCCGAGACCTTCTGCTTGTGCAGACTCACCACCTGGTGCGCCAGTTGCTCGCGCGTTTCAGGCGGCGGCATTGCCCGACCTCCCCCGGAGCGCGGCAGTCACCGTGCTCGTCATTGCCCTCAGCACCGGCAGCAACGACTCCAGGGCGTCGGCTGCCAGCAAGCCAGCGCCGTTACCCAGGGCGCTCAGCGGCTGCGACAACAGCCGCGCCTGCAGCCGGGGCGATACCCGCATCAACGTCGTGATGTCGGCCATGAGCCAGTCGGCCTCGGAGCGGTCACGAACTCGCGCTGACGCCGGTGCCGGACCGGGCTGAGCCGGACCTTCGAGGCGCTGGCGGATCGTGGCGCTGCGCTGCGCGTCGTCGGCGAGCCCCAACAACTGCGTGACCAACGACTCGGCCTGGCGAAACGTCATACCGTGACGCACCGCCAACTGGGCGGCCTCCGCCTGGTTGCCACGTGGCAACCGCGCCACCGCCACCGCCGTGCGTGCGGCCAACAACCCCAGCCGAACGTCGGCCTGCACCGCCTCGTCCAACGCCTCGACCAGCATCAGACGGCGACATACCCAACTCTTGTCGCGCTGCATGCGCCGCGCGATCTCGGGCTGGGTCAACCCATCCTCGCGGTACAGCGAGCGCACCAGCCACGCTTCCTCCAACTCGGTTAAGCCGCGACTTCTGTGCAGCGTGACCACCGCGAGCTTGGCTTCCGCCGCGGTCAGCTCCAGCCGCTGCATCCGCAACTCGGACCAGCCCAGGGCGCGAGCGGCGTGCAGTCGCTTGAAGCCGTCGATCAGCTCCAGCTGCCCGTCGTGCTCGAAAGTCGCGATCGGTGACAGCTGACCGTGGCGCGACAGCGAGCGCTGCACGCGCTCGAGCGCGGCCGGCTCACGAAGCCTCAACGACGCAAACCGCTCGCCGAGCGAATCGAGCGCGGTGCTGAACTGCGAGGCGGCGAGTGGCACGCCGACCACATGAGCAGACGCCGCTCGGCCAGCCTATGTTGGCGCGTGACGCGTTGTCTCAGATTCTTGCTCATTTGCTGTGCAATCTCAGCCGCTTACAGAATCAAGGTGGCGCGTGACATTCCACCGGCGGCTCGATTTCTATCTCAGTTGAGCGTTCCATTTCCCTGAGAATTCCGGGCATTGAGCGCAGCAAGGTGGCGCGTGACATCGCCGACGCTTGATCCCACATTTTCATGAGTTTCTTTCGCAATTGCGGGCACTTCGGCGCCGAAGGTGGCGCGTGACAGGTCCGCTGGCCGCGCGCCTCTCGGCTCTTGCGTTGCCGGTCTCGCTCGGCATCGCGATGCAGATCTAGCTCGCGCCTGCGACGCCTGCGCGCGAGCTTCCGCCGTCGCGACACCCGACACGCCTTCGCCCCGCATATCTTCTGCGTCTTCACCGCCCGCGGGTGAGGCCGGTACCAGCATCCGCACTCAGTGCAGCGCTGGCGCTTGATGGACAACTGGGCCATGGCCACGCAGCGTTGCGCTGACCATGGTGCCGTCCCCAAATTACTCGCCGGCTGCCGGCTCCTGCTCGCACACCCGCTCCCCACCACGCCAGCAGTGCCCGCGAGCCACGCGCAGCCCGCACCATGCACTCTTGCAGCCCCTCGGCGGACTGCTCTGGCAACCCGAGCCCCGCACCCCCGAGGGCGCCACAGTCTGCGTCACCTCCACCACAGCCCGGTCCCCCATGACCCTTCAGTCGTCCCGGCGGATGCCCGGGCCACTCACCCTCTTCCCAACCTCGTGGAGCCGCCCTTCGAGTGGATCACGAAACCGCCGTCGCGTCATGGCGCCCACGAGCACGATGTGGATCACCAAACTGCCGGGAGGTGGATCACGGTTAGGGTGCCGCTAAAGCCGGCCCCCGAAACCGCCCCGCAACGGCCTTCTAGAAGCCGGAACGGGCCCTCCCCTGCGGGCCAGGGGCCACGCCCCAGACCCCTCTACCGGCCAGTGGGCCGCCCACCGAGTCACCGTCTCAGTGAAGTAGAGTCAGCTTCGTGGCGGGCCGAACCAGCAAGAGCGAACCCACGAGCTCGCCCCCATCCCATGAGCCTCGCGCCGCCCTGACCCGCGACGACTGGCTCCTCGCTGGCTTGGTCTTCGGGCTCGCGCTCATCGCCTACGGCGCCACCCTGGCGCCGACCGTGACCGGCGAGGACAGCGGCGAGCTGATCGCCGCGAGCTACCTCACCGGAGTCGCTCACCCGCCGGGCTACCCCCTCTGGTGCCTGCTCACCAAGCCGTTCTTCTGGCTGCCCCTCGGGGACATCGCCTACCGCGCAAACCTGGCCTCCGCCTTCACCGGCGCCCTCTCCGCCGCGTCCCTGTTCCTGCTCGCGCGACGCTGGGGAGCCTGCCGACTGGGCAGCTGGGTTGCTGCCCTGGGCTTCGCGTTGTCCGCACAGTTCTGGAAGCAGTGCGTGATCACAGAGGTCTACGCCCTCAACGTGTTCCTGCTGCTGTCCATCCTGCATCTG
>CAZADO010000025.1:0-9026 GCA_964483885.1 uncultured Alphaproteobacteria bacterium
TGATTCGCCGGTTTGAGCCAGATCGCGAAGCTTGTAAAACGACACACGTTCTTGCCTTGCCATGTCCACGAGACCGAACGGATAGAGGAAAGGCTCTTTCTTCTTCTCCCGCGCAAGCAGCGGCATCTGCCCTTGATAATCAGAAAAAGTGAACAGCAGAAAACCACCGAAAATGGAATCCTGCATCGTCTGATTGATTTGTCCCAACAAGAAATCCGCCTGAACCGAACCGGCAGCTTGCTCCCCATCCTTCCCGGTTTCCTTTACCATCATTCCAACGCGACTTAAAATTATCGGTTTCGTCGCCACCTGTGGGTCCAAGGGAAAATTCCGCCGCCAGGGCGCTAATCCCAGCAGGAAGAAGTCCACGGGATAATTTGCCGCATCGACCAAACGATAGGTTTCAAGGAAAGCGGGACGTGAATCAAGATTCCGAAGCGTTCGAGACATCTCCTGAATGACGTTACGAGTTTTTTCACTCTTCCAATCGAGGTCGTGTCCCAATCCCCATGCCGCGACACTCACATGCCCGCGATCACGCATCACCAAACGCCGCACACCATAGTTGCACTGCTCCCGATAGGAAAGTTTCGATAGGATATCCGCAGGGACGCCTTCCAGAGACAGTCCCGCAAAGACCAGCATTCCCAGACTATCACAAGCATCGAGAAGCGCCGGAGGCGGAGGCGATGGAATGACATGCAGCAGATTGAAGCCCAATTCTTTCATGCGCTGAATGTCCGCCTCAAAGAAATCCTTAGAAATCGCAATTCCTGTTTCGATTTGTTGCGGAACGTATTGCGTTCCTCGAAGAAAAATCTCATTTCCATTCAGATAGAAGCGGTCATCCGAAAGCGAAAAATCTTTAAAGCCCACGGTCTTGTGATACAGGTGAATGAGCTCCTCCGGTGTTTCTATTCGAACCTCTAATTTGTATAGAACGGGCGAATCGGGACCCCACGTCTGAGGCGTAAAAGGGGGAAATTTAAGAGTCAGCTTCTGAGTTTGCTCTCCCTCCGCTGAAAAAGTAATTCGGTCGGACTGCGATAGAATATTTTTTTCGCCGATAATAATTTTACCGGAACATTCCATCGTACTAAAGGGCGCCGAAAAAGGAAGTGTCTGAAGAAAAGCGCGCGAAATATTAACTATCAATTCTGCTCCAACAGACGAATCCGGAACCGGCCATTTCAGAAGCATTTCTTCGATTGTCCATGGTGGAGTAATCCACAAAGAACAACCGTCAGGAAGTCCTCCATAATTACGTGGAGAGAATATCTGTGGAAATAAGGGAAGCGTGGTTTTGGGACTCAGGTGAGTGTTCACTCGAAGCTCAATGATATTGGGTTCTCTGAATCGGAGAAGCTGCGACGGCAAATCAAGATTGAATCCAAGATGATTTCCTTCGATCGATTCGATGAATTTCCCATTAACCTCGATACTGATTTTATAGTTTACTTGTGGGAATATGAGATGGAAATGCCATCCACGGAGAGAATCGGGCAGTAAAAATTCCCGCCTAAAGATAACATCTTCCGGCACATCATCAAAACAGGAAGGAATCCAACCTGTTTGCCACGTCTCGTCACGATTTAACCGCCACTTCCATTCGCCGGAAAGATCCATCTTCACTTCCGTAGAGTTCTCATAAGGTAGCGGCACGAGTTCGGATTCAGAGCGCTGCTCAAGAAGCACAAAGCCCCCGGCGGGTCGCGCCATGAGCACCACACCGAGAGCTAATAGACTACATAAAAGACGACCTATCATTGGAACATGAAGTTTACACATCAGGTCGCTTGTTTCGCATTTTGAAGAAGGATTTCAAGGCAGAAACGGGAGCACATTTCCAAGTCTGCAACGGCGAGATGTTCGTTGGTGGTATGTTCTTCTTTCATACCGGTGCCAAGCACCACGCTTGGCAGTCCGTTCGCATTATAGATATTGGCGTTCGTTCCTCCCCCAATGGATTCTGGTTCCATCGCAAGCCCCAATTGCTTACCTGCTTCGAAAGCCAATCGATAAGGCAGACTATCCTGTGAAATATTCATGGCTTTATATTCGCGAGCAACTGTCGCGTGGAATTTCGGTTCGATGATGTGGCCGTCAATTTCCCGTCTGAATTCGGGTAGTACGCTCTTGAAGCACTCGTCCATATGTTCTGTCTGTTTTTCAAGAGTATCCAAATTATGGCTCCGAGTTTCGGCCTTCATTGTCACTTTTGGAGTGACGACATTCGATGCATGCCCCCCCTCAATCGTACCAATATTCGCCGTGGATTGAGGATCCAGTCGTCCCAACCGCATTTTGGAAATCGCTTTCGCTGCAACTTCAATCGCTGAAATACCTCTTTCAGGAACCATTCCGGCGTGCGCCGCCACTCCTTCAATTGTGTATGTCATACGGTTCGCGTAGGGAGCACGAATGACGATTTTATCCATATTTTCGCCGTCAAGAACAAACGCGCACTTCGCCTTTATCGTACTGAAATCGATTTCTCTGGCTCCGAGAAGACCGATTTCTTCTGCGACGTCGAAAACAACTTCGATAGGTCCGCAAGGCATTTTCTGTTCATAGACGACGCGCAGCACTTCGAGGATTGCCGCAACGCCGGCCTTGTCGTCAGCGCCTAAGATCGTTGTTCCGTCGGAGCGAATGATTCCATTCTCGATGTGAGGATTGATTCCCTTTCCGGGTGTTACGGTATCCAAATGAGCTGAAAATAAAATCGCCGGAACGTTGGGAACCATTCCTTTCATTCGTACGTGCAGATTGCCGCAGTTTCCCGAAATTTTCTTTCCTGCATCATCCTGCCAGATTTCCGCGCCGAGAGGCTTCAGAGCCTGAGTCAAATACTCGGCGACTGCCGCTTCTTCTTTTGAAAGACTGTCAATTTTCACCAAGTCCATGAAAGCGCGGACTAAGCGATCCGGATTAGGTTGATACTTTTTTGTGGCCATGAGACCTCACGTTATAAGGGTTCCCTGTACTCCATCAGGATGCCGTGTTTTAATTAGGACAGGATACAATGACAAAGAAGGAGTATTCTCTGCTTCAAAAAAGACCCGCAGATAGTTGGCGGTGTATCCCCCCATTAACTTTCCATTTTTTCGATTTTCAGGAATCACAGATTTCACAAGACCGATGTGCTGCCGGCGAAATCGTTGTCGTTTCTCTTCATCCAGTTTCCGAAGCTCATCCATGCGCTTGCGTATAACAGGAGCCGGAACACGGTTTGAGAGTCGATTCGCAGGTGTTCCGGGTCGCGGAGAGAACGGAAACAGATGCAGATAGGTGAAAGGTTGTTCCTGCAGGAAGCGATACGTCTGTGCGAAATGTTCGTCGTCTTCACCGGGAAAACCAACGATAATATCCGCACCCAAGCCCCAATCCGCGCGCAGAGAAAACGCATAAGAAATCAGCTCATCCAAACGGCTGGCGGTGTAGCGTCGGTTCATGCGTCGCAAAACCGGATCGGCCGCACTTTGCACCGATAAATGCAAATGAGGACAGATTTTCTCTGAGTCAGCAATGAATCTCAGAAGCTTTTTCGAGAGTCCCCAAGGCTCCATCGAGCCCATGCGAATGCGCTGAAGTCCCGGTATTTCTTCCAAAGAACGCAGCAGATTTTGAAATCCGTTTTCAAGATTCAAATCTCGGCCATAGCCGCCAAGATTGACGCCCGTTAAAACGATTTCGATAAATCCTCTATCGACGAGACGTCGGGCGTATTCAACGGTTTCCTCTATGGGTCTGCTGCGCGCCGGTCCCCGAAGCTGCGGTACGATACAATACGTACACTTTTCATCACAGCCATCTTGCACCTTAACGTAAGCGCGAGCACGCCCGAGCAAACCGGTTACATCACTGTCGTCGCTCCAGTTTTTTGCTGTAGAAATATCACCGACTGAAATGGTTTCGGTGCACTGTGGAGTGAGAAATTGTTGAATCTGTTCCTTTTCGCGGTTCCCCAGGACAAGATTCACGCCATCAATGGCTTTGACAGCTTGAGGATTATGCTGAGCCAGACATCCAACCGCCATCAAACGCGCGGATGGAGCGGTTCGATGCAATCGCCGCAGAAGATTCCGCGTCTTTCTCTCGGCTGTCGCGGTGACGGCGCACGTATTTACAATACACAAATCCGCTTCTTCCGGCGCATCCGTCACATCATAACCGACGTCACGCAGACGCGATAGAATCGCTTCGCTGTCATACTGATTCAGCTTGCAGCCTAACGTATGTATGGAAACTTTTTGCGGCATGACGTAAACGAATGCGGTAAGGCCGTCCCTGTTTTGTCAGAGACGGCCTTCGGCACTTCGCTATTCTGTTTTAGGTTCTTCCGGAGATGTTGGTTCTTCCGGAGACGTCGGTTCTTCTGAAGATGGCTCATCAGGCGGAGCTTTCGCTTCTTCCGAAGGCTCTTCTTCAGTTACTTGCGGTGATTCATCCCGTGCTTCCTCCGGTACTGCTTCCTCTACAGGCGGCGATTCAGCGGGCGCTTCCGTATCAGAAACGGGAACTTCGGGAGTCTCCGTTTCTTGTTTCGCTACGTACTCCTCGTATTCCGCGGATTCTTCCGCTTTCTCAGCTTCCAATGCCGATAGAATAATACGCTTCGCTTCCTTATCAAACTCGATGACTTCAAGCTGCAACTCCTCATCAGCATTCAGACTGCGCTTCTCAGCACCTTTTGCAATCCTTCGGAGTTGACTGTTGGGAACAAATCCTTCAACTCCCATCGGAAGTTCGACGACAATTCCCTTTTCAAGAAGGCGGACTACCTTCCCTGTTGTCTGAGTTTTGATGGGATAAGCCTGTTCGAATTGATCCCACGGATTCTCCTGAGCTTGTTTCAAGCCGAGAGCAATTCGACGTTCATTGCGGTCGAATCCAAGCACGACGATTTCAATTTCTTCGCCCTTCTTAATGATTTCTCCGGGATGACGCACACGCTTCGTCCAGGATAAATCCGAAATATGAACCAGACCGTCAATGCCGTCTTCAAGTTCGACAAATGCGCCAAAAGGAACCAAATCTCGAACGATTCCTTTATGACGAGAGTTGACTAAATACTTTTTCTCGAGATCCTCCCAAGGATCGGGTTCGGTTTGCTTGAGCCCGAGAGATATTTTACGGTTTTCTTTATCGATGGCCAACACAACAACTTCGACATCATCACCGACGGACACCATGGCGGACGGATGTTTGATATGCTGCGTCCAACTCATCTCCGAAATATGAATGAGTCCTTCGAGTCCCTTTTCAAGTTCGACAAACGCCCCATAGCGAGCAATGGAAACGACCTTGCCGGTCACTCGTGACCCAACCGGATATTTATTTTCCACACCTTCCCATGGATGCGGTTGAAGCTGCTTCAGACCGACAGAGATGCGTCTGCGTTCCGGATCATAATCAAGGACTTTCACTCGCAGTTTCTGATCAAGTTCGACAACTTCCGATGGATGCCCCACGCGACCCCATGAAAGATCCGTGATATGCAGAAGACCATCGACACCTCCGAGATCCACGAAGACACCGAAGTCTGTGATGTTCTTCGCGGTTCCTTCGATAATCTTTCCGACTTCCATCTCATCCAGAACTTTTTCTCGAATACCCGCGAGACTCTCTTCGACCAGCACCTTATGTGAGACAACAACATTCTTGCGCGAATCGTTCAGCTTGACAATTCGGAAGTCCATCGTCTGTCCCACCAGTGCGTCGAAATCGCGTACGGGATGAATATCGATTTGGGAACCCGGCAAAAAGGCATCCACTCCCAGAATATCGACGACCATTCCTCCTTTAATCCGGCGCTGAATTTTACCCTGAATAATCTCATTGTTCTGATAGATTTCGCCGATGTGCTCCCAAAGCTTGAGGAAATCCGCTTTTCTCTTCGACAGCGTCAGTTGACCTTCCGCATCTTCGACACGATCCAAGTAAACCTCGATATCGTCGCCTATTTTAAGTTCGGATAGGTTATCGAATTCTTCCGAGCGAACTGATCCTTCCGACTTGAAGCCGATGTCCACGGCAACTTCTTTGCTTCCGATTGCAATAATTTTTCCTTGAACAATCTCGCCTTCTTTGAAGTCCATCACAGTGCGCTCGTACAGCGACATCAATTCCTTGACGTCTTCAGCGGGTAGTTCTCCCACTTTTGCTTTCAGGTCTTCCAGACGAATAGTGCGCCCTCGATAGTCCAAGGTTTCACGAGGGGTTGATGGCGGCATTTTGGCCGGAAGTTCCACCTTCGGAATCTGCTCTTCAGTTTTCTCGGGCTCCGAGCCTTGGTTCTGGGAACTTCGGGTTGTTTCTTCATTCATGGGTTAACTACTCCTTCGACTTGTTTTCTAAGCTTCCTCCTACTCCCGACATATAGCCGGGCTTGCGATTTCAGAAGGAAGGTTTCGTTGTTGGTTTATGTATCTCTTATTGACTTTCTTTCAACGTAAATGCGGATAGGGAATCACATCGCGCCCATAAATCGGTCCCTTTTCTTTCACGACTTGACCGGGGGTTTCGAGCGAGAGTGTTCGAATTCTTTCCAGTATTTCTTCGGAAATGCGTTGGTAACGCTCTTTGGTCGGTAGCTCGGGCGGCGCAAGTTCCGATACGGATATGGGCGCTCCAATAACGATTGAGATACGCGGTCTCCGACAAAGTGCTCGCCACGGGTGATCAGAGCCATGAATATAGACGGGAACAATCGGCGCATCCGTCAAACAGGCTACCCATCCGATTCCGATTTTCGCCCGCAGAAATCCTCCAGATGGGGCGCGGGTTCCTTCCGGGAAAATCAGCAACGCGCCGTCATGATTTAAAATTTCCCGCGACTGATTGAGCGCCTTCCGGTCAAAACCCGACCGGGTAACCGGAAAGGAGTTCAAGTAGCGAATGAGCCCTCCAAAGAGACGGTTCTTGAATAACTCTATCTTGGCAAAGAAATGAATCTCTCGCCGAATTCCTCCTCCGAGAATCATCGGATCAAGATTCGAACGATGATTGGAAGCAAGAATACATTTCGTCTTGGGAGGAATGTTCGTTTGCCCACGAACTTTCAATCCAAAAAGAAGAATGAACACCCAACGAACCAGCCCACTGCAAAGAGCATAACCGAATCTCATGAGTTCTTCTTCGTCTTTTTGGGCTTTTCCCTTTCCCGCACCAAGGCTACGATTTTCTCGACCTGCTCTTTGAGTACGAGTCCTGTCGTATCCAGAACAATCGCATCAACCGCACATGAGAGAGGACTGTGTTCACGCGTGCTATCCCGCTCGTCTCGCTGAGCCAACGCCTGACGAACATCTTCTTTAGGTTGATCAACACCCTGCCCATTCAGGTCTTTGACACGTCGTCGGGCGCGTTCATCCAAATCTGCGGTCAGATAAATCTTGATGGGCGCATCCGGGAAAACCACAGTGCCGATATCCCGCCCTTCGACGATGACACCGCCTTTCTTTCCCATTTCGCGCTGCCGTGCGACCAGAAATTCCCGGACGGTCAGATTTTCGGAAACCGGCCCAACCCATAGAGAAATTTCCGGCGTACGAATCGCTTCGGTGACGTCTTTTTCATTCAGAAGAATCCGCACCTTTCCGGCTATTTCTTTTTGGTCAATTCGAATGTCTCGCAGGGCTTCCTCGATGGCTTTGAAATTCTGCAAATCGACACCCTGCTCAAGCATTTTCAGGGCGACCGCTCGGTACATCGCTCCCGTATCCAGATAGCGGTATCCCAGAGCTTCCGCTACAAGACGGGCTGTACTGGACTTTCCGGAACCGGCCGGACCATCTATCGCAATTATCAGTTTCTTCACGATGCTTACCGCTTAATGCGATCTCCCTTTTCCTCGTCAATGAAAATATGAACTACCATTTTGCCGGGATGAATCTCTTCCGACGCATCCGCAGCAAAACGTCCCCAAGGGAAATTCGATGAGGTGTCTTCCGCGTTCGCTCTCTGTCCGTTTTCCAGATAGGTTTGTACACGTTGGCGCCATAATTCCATGTTCGCTTCTCGAAGATCAAGCCAACCATTGTGCGCCCAGTGGTCGACAGCTTCCGGAGTCACGTCAAAAACATCCGTACCGGAATAAGGCGGTATCTTCACTTCCGGGCCTCTGAGCAACGTTTGTCCATCCGAAAGCAAAATCGGAATGCCGATGGACAACACGCTCGCGCGAAGGTTTGCATCGCTCCGAATCAATGCTTCGGTAATCTGAGACAGCTCACTCGCGCTTTGCGAAAGCACCGTTTGAAAAGTTCGAGCGGTCTTGCGAAGCAAGTGCGCCTCATAGAGTAATTTCGAGAGACGCGGGGGCCCGAGAATTTCGAACGCAACGGATTCGATGTCGTGTTCCGCTTCTAATTTTGCCATATGCTTCAACGCTGACTCTCGGAGGATTCCCGCCCGATAGGTCGGGCCCATCGAAACGCTGTCCAAAGCTGCGACAACATCCAATCCGGAATTTCCACCTTCAATCTCCCATAAGACCGCCTGCGCGATTTCTTCGGGAGTGACAAATTCCATCTGTTCGGATGCTGTAATCGCAAAGAACTCCCCGGCTGAAAAAATGCCATTCTCACCGGTATCGATGTAAACGGATTCGAGATTTCTATTTAGTGCTACTCCCGCATCGTTCTGCTTGCGGGAAAAACGAGCTTCCAACTTCTCCGCGTTTTCCGGCGGGCAATCATACATTCGAATCGGTTGTCCTCCCCGCTTGACTTCGCCGAAAGCGATTTTTTTCCATGCAATCGTCGCCGCGGGTTTTACTTCTTTGATGTAAGGACATCCGGGAGTGCGTCCCATGAGAAACAGCAGCATCGAGTGAGCGCCCGCGAGAGATGATTTCGAAAGAAGCTGTCCTGACGGACGTTCTTCCGAGTGAGTGTAGGGTATGTTCAATCCCATCCCACCTGTTCCCGTCGTTCCCACTTTAACATAGGTGTGCGTGCCGGCTCGCCGCGTTCCATCCAAAAGCACCTGAACATGACGAATAAGCTGCGGAAGCGAAACCG
>CAZADO010000026.1:0-4558 GCA_964483885.1 uncultured Alphaproteobacteria bacterium
CGCAAGTCGGCGAACGGAACGTCCAATCCTGTTGCGCGCTTCAATTCGCGGTGAACCGCGGTGATATAGTACGATGGTGCATGCGAGAAATTAAACTCCGCGTCCATAAAACTGTGGACATTGGTCAGCACTTCCTGCCGGATGTCTTCGGATACATCGAGGAGTTTTAAGGCTCCTTCTAAATCGTTTATGATGCAGCCGTAACAGACTTCCGATGTCACATGAGAACCGGATGAGATGTTTGGTCTATCCGAAGTCTTTTCTTTGGAAGTATGATTGAATTTGGATGTCATTTCAGTTTGCCAGTCGCAGCGTTTAGAGTGTCGGAGCTATCGTCTTTTTTCAACGTCCATCCGAAAAGCTGAAACCGTCGGTTGTAAGGGATGTGTATCTCATCTTTGCCGATGATTCGCAGCGATTTCAGGGCAACGTCTTTCGGGTCCTGCGAATTTTGCGAATCATCTTCTCGCACATAAAACACATCTTGAGCATGCGACAGTCTCTGCCGTAAATACCGAGTATAGTCTTCGACTCCAATCGAATCTCCCGGCGCAACAATATATTTCCAATAAGGTCGAATTTCATAAGCGTAGTAATGCAAGGGCAAGTATTGGTAGCCTTTGAGAAGCAGGACAGGCGTACTACTATCTACACGTTCTGTGAGGAAAGCGGACGCTTTGCGCCAATTGGAACGACGGCCATAGTTAACAGGATCGGTGTAGAAATGGAGAAGAGACAGGCCTATGAGAAACGTGTAAAGCACTCCTACTGAGAGTTGTAATGAACGCCGCTGTAATCCTTGAAAACCCCACGCAAACACAAGCAGTACAAACGGCAATAAGAAAATTTGGTATTTGGTATTCAGAACATTTTTATAAGTCGCCACAGCAAGGACGGACGCAAGGGCGATCGGCAGGACAAGCAAGCAGAGCATCACAATCATTGCGAAACGATGACCGGCAAGAAAAGCCCATCTTATGGCACCAATTATAAGCGCGCCAAATGCGATAAAGGCGGGCAGAATATAGTACCAGTTCTGAAAGACGATTCGCCATGTTATTCCTCGACCCTGCGACAATTCCGGAAGGTTGAATAAATTAAATCCGACACTGAGGGAGGCGACTAATTTCGGCAGCGTACTTGGAAGATGCACAACATATTTAAAGTTATGAACATCATAGAACCAAAGAACATTGCCAATATTCGGAAGGTAAAAGAGCGCTATTACAATAAGCGAGATAAAAAACGGTATAAAGCGAACGGTTCGTCTATCTAAAAAAGCCAGCAGGGCAAAACCCATCAAGCAAAAGACATAGAACATGTGCGTGTACATGCCGAGCAATCCGACGATGATTCCCAGTACAAGATCTAAAAGGCGTGCACGGTCGCGATAGCGCAGATAGCAGACAAATTGTGCCATACTCAATAACGCGATGAGCGAGTATGGGCGCAACTCTTGAGAAAATTCGATGTGAAGAGGGGAGGTTGCCAAAAGCAGACTGAAACCGAGAGCAAATTTGCGTCCCCCAAGGTGAAAGCCTGCGGTCCAAGCCAGCAGCACCGTCGCAAGACCGAAAAGAAGTGGCAGCAGACGCAGACCTACTTCACCATCGAAACCGATAGTTCTCCACAAAAAAAGCAGGGAAAAGAAAACAGGGCGGTGGCAGTCATCGGTGTGTGTTATGAAATAATCGCTGTCGCGAAGCAGAGAAAACTGTTCATCACCATAGAAACTGTAATCGAGCCCCGGCAAGCGCAGTAGGAGTGCCAGAAAGATGATAAGACCCAATATCAACCAATATCGATTTTTTTGCGGTTCCATCGCCGTTCTCAAAGTCTCTCTAAACAGTCGGAGGTTGGTTTTTTATTTTGCGAACGATAAACGTATTTCAGGTGCGAACAGGATTTTCAGCTCTCAACAGCCGGGATGGCTGGCGTCTGAGCTATTGTCTGTGGAGCTGGTGGCGATTTTTTCTCAGTTTCCACTTTATAGGAAAGCTGCACGACGAAGACAGCGGTTACCCAGTAAAAATAGCTTAGCTGGTCGGACTGCAGCACAACGGTTATGAAGAGATTAGCTATGTAAAGAAACGTCAGTCCTTGGAAGGCAGCCGCGAGGATGCGATAGTCTTCCCGGTCACTTCGAGACAGGATGATAGCGCGACGATAGAGGAGATAGAATGGCATGATTAGAAACAGTGCTCCAATAATACCATACTCGATGATCATCCACGGGAGACTCATCGCATCAGAGGAGATTCCCCAATTCCTAAAATAAACGACAGAGGATGATTCATGAGCCGCAAAAAAACTCGCCGTGGCAGCTCCCGGACCAAAGCCAAAGAAAAAAGCTTTTGGATTGGAGGTCGTGAAGCGCAAGGCGTGCTTCATCATATAGAAGCGTCCCTGCGTTTGTCCCGGCGATCCCTCCAAGTCTTCTTCGATGACTTCATTCAAGCGTGTTATATAGGTGACGGGATTCCGTCCTTCTATCCAATAGCCTGTTTTAACCAGAATGTAATCCGCAGTGATGAACAAAAGGAAGCCAAGTGCGCCGACGACTAATGCCAAACCCGGTCGCTTTGTCCATGTGCGGCGCAGCATAAAAAACAGGAGCGGTATCAAAAGGAGGAAGAAAGCCTTTGCTTCACCTAAAAATGACGGAATGCTCAGCACGAGAATGATAAAGATAAAAAGAGGTCGCACGCGGTGTTTTTGAATCATAATCGCTACGAGGAAAGCAATCCATCCCAGTAGAAAAACCGCAAGAACTCCCGTTCCTGCGTTTCCGAACGTCCCACAAATCAAGTCCCACGGTTCCAGATCTGACCAAGGAACCAGTGTGGATTCCCAGAGTGTGACGGGAATTTGTATCAATGCGATAATGAACTGAAAATAGAGCATACCTTTGATGAACTTGTTGTTGAAGCCCATCGAATAGAGAACGACGAACAGGAGCAGGTATTTCAGGGATACGCGCAGACCGATGAGAGCGGTTGTCGCGGAAACCTGATTGACCAGCGTGGACAGTACCATGAAGAAAAGAAGCCCCCAAATCCATTTCTCTATCATCGGGACGGGTCGTGTGTGGAGTCGAGGGAAAAGCAAGAAGTAACGTACCAGAAGGATAATGAGAATCAGATCGATAAACCACGTGAATTCCCGGGGGACGATTTTAATCCATAACGCCAACCAATCCACGAAATAGACAAAAATTCCCAGAAGTACAAGAGCGAAACGCGGAAAAAGAAAAAGGATAACCGCCACCGGCGCTCCCAATATGAAGAAGCGAAACAGCTCTTGCTGCTGACTGGGGGAGAAGAAACTGAAGATGGCGTTTGTTAACAGGTAGAGGATGAGGATGATGACAATCCCTACCAGTAATCGGTCAAATTTCACCGCGGTAGCCCAGTGTTCTGAAGGGTGATGGTTCTATTTTTTGAAGGGAATTATTTTGGAAGGTCAACTCGTCCTTCGAGCGCTTTCGTTAAGGTGACGCTGTCGATGTGTTCGAGATCGGATCCCACCGGGACTCCGCTTGCGATGCGGGTCAAACGCACTTTCTTGTTCTTAAGCGCTTGAGTCAGAAAAAGAGCCGTCGCATCTCCTTCGGTGGTCGGATTCGTTGCGATAATGATTTCCTTGACGGTGGCGTCCACTCGATTCACCAACTCCCGAATACGCAGGTCATTCGGCGAAATGCCGTCCAGAGGCGACAATGCTCCTCCCAATACATGGAAAAGTCCGCGAAAGCTCTTCGTTTTCTCGATCATCAGCACATCGGCGGGAGTTTCCACGACACAGATAAGGCTTCGGTCGCGTTTTGGATTTTGACAAATCGGACACGGCTCTTCTTCGGTGAGGTTGAAGCAAATCGAGCAGAATTTAATTCGGATTTTAACATCCGTCAATGCTTGCGCCAGAGCCTCCACATCTTCTTTCGGTGCGCGCAGAATATGAAGCGCAATACGGGCAGCCGATTTCTTGCCCAGTGAAGGCAGGTGGGCGAGTTGTTCGACAAGGTTTTGCAATGCCGGTGAAAATTCGAACACAGCTACATCCCCGGCAAATTCATTCCGGGAGGTAAAAGACCTCCGGTGGCTTGCTGCATGTGTTCGTTAGCGGCCACGCGTGATTTGTCGATAGCGGCGGCGACACCGGCGAGAATCAGGTCTTCGAGTGTTTCCGGGTCGTCGGGCGTAATCGCTTCCGGAGCGATGCGAATCGAGAGTACATCCCCGCGAGCGTTGGCGGTGACGGTTACCGCGCCGCCTCCTGCGGTTGCCTCGACTTCGAGTGTTTCTAATTCTTCCTGCGCTTTGGCCAGCGCATCCTGCAGCATTTGCGCCTGCTGCATCAGCTTATTCATTCCACCTTTCACAGGTACTCCATAATGATAGTATAAACGTACAGACTTATTCCTTCTTCGGTGAAGTCTTGGATGTGTCCTTGACTTCTAAAATCTCACCGCCGAATTTTTCTGTGAACATATCGATATCCCCCGGCTTTTGCGAGGGAGACTTTTCCTCGGCAGGCGGTTTCTTGGGAGAAGCGGTTT
>CAZADO010000027.1:0-6931 GCA_964483885.1 uncultured Alphaproteobacteria bacterium
TTCTTTTCTTCTTTTACCGGAGGCGGAATATAGCCGAGCTGAAGGTTAATCGATTCCAGATCAATCGGCTCACCTTCAGGATGCAGGCTGATGGCCGCCTGTCCTTCAACCGAGTAGTAACCCGCCGGCAAGGTTCGTTCATCCACTTCGATTTGGTAATCACCGGGTTTGAGCTCTCCCAAGTAATAACTTCCGCTTCCCGAAGTGATGGATTCCTTAGCGATGTCTCCATTTGTCGTACGAGCCATGATACGCACCATTCCGATTCCAATTGTACGGGTGGAATCGTGAGAATCGGGACCGACAAGTTTGCCTGAAATGGAATTCAGAATCACTAAACCCAAATTCACTCGCGTTAGAGCCCCCTCCTCGAGTTCCGCCCATTGTGCTCCATTGGTGGCGGCATAAAAAGCCGGAACGGTTTCGGGATTCAATTGAACTCGAACCCGTGAGTGTTCCCCTCGCGGTGTGAGGATGAATTTACCACTTCGAGAGGGCGTGATTCGCTGACCGGCATCCGTGAGAATTTCTACGCCGCCGATTCCCGGTTCACCGGATTCTCTCAATCCGTTTCCGTTGCTGTCCAGAAAGACCTGCCCTTTGAGGCCGCCGACCTTTGGACTCAATCTCGATTGACTTACAAGAATGGGTTTGCCGCCGACAAAACCGAACGTAGGTTGAAGAGACAATGTGACACCAAAAACCCATTCATTCCTTTGAAGACGAGCCAAAATGCCTAAAGTGCCCGTGCCGCTTCTGTCTAAATTGTAATTGATCTGGCCTTGCCCGAATGGAGTCTGAGGTTCCCAGTCATATCCACCTTGCAGACGCCATTGAATATGACTTCTTCCGCGAGCTTGAAGCGTATGCGTCAAATAAGTGCGTTTGCGAAAACTCATTTCGCTGTGCGTCAATGTCAGCGAACCTGCTTTCAGCAAAGGTCGATAGAGGTTCGCTTCCCATCCGACACGCCGGCTTCTCGGCGCGTCAGAAATTCCCAAATCCTCGATGAGATTTCGACCTTCAATCTCGCTGAATTCATCTCCCCACGTCGTCATTCCAAAAACTTTAAAGTCCAACGGCAATCCGAGCTTCCCATTGACAGTCCAGAGATAGTGTGACGCTTCATAACGAGGTGTCAAGCGTTCGCCCGTCACAAGTAATTCCATATCCCGCATGACTCGCGGCGCGGTGAAATCAAATCGCTGCCATTGCAGAACGGTTTTCGTGCCTTCGGTCTTTTCAATGTCATCTTCCACCTGCCCAGTCGCAAGCACGATACGGGAACTCCGCGTCAGAGGACACAGAAGACTGGCTGCATATCCCTCGCGATCTTCCACAAGATTGTTGGAGCCGTTGAAATAATTCGGCTGATAGATAAAAGCTTGAGGCTCTAAGAGCAATGGTCCGAGGGGAAATTGAATCGAGGCGCGACCGGCGTATCGCGTCAGACTGTCCGCCTTTGAGCGACTGCCGGCTCCCATTGCGGATATAATCATCCGATCGAACAACCGCCATCCCCACTCCACTCCGGCATGACTGCTCTCGCCCGGCACATTCATACGTTCGGATTGACGGTTATTTTCCAAAGCTTTCAGAGGAAAATTATAGGCGTAGTCCCGCTGCCAAGCAAAGAGAGGCCCTAATGTCATAGAAGGCAACAGCCCAATGGAGAGACGTCCTCCGGCGAATTGCCCCTGTGTAAACCAGAATTCCTCATCGTACAGACGGCGAGTACCGACACCTCCGATAAATGCGACTTGTCCGAACCGAAGCAGTTTATCGGTTCCCACGATTTCCCGCGTGATTTCGTGGATAGTACTGTCCGGCTCAACGACAACAATCCGCATCTCATTGCGCATACCTCTGAGTAGGTTAACTCCTCTAAAGGAATATAAGCCCTGTCCTACGGGAGCGCCGTCGATTTCTGTGACTTGCTGCTCAGCAATATGTCGATCTCCCCGGTAGAGATGAACCGTAGAACCCAGCAGAGCATACCCTCGAAAATCGAATCGCGAGCCAAACCGGTTATAGCGTCCATTCTGGGCTTTTGCTCCGGCTTGCTTGTCGGTGCCTGCTCCCACAAGACCGTTTATTTCGAGACCCGCCAAGGACGTTGCCGGAAACACCAGTTCGTTCAATCCCATGACAACGTCCCCCACATTCATTTCCACCGTGCTGAACTTTCGATACCAATACGCTCTGTCCAGACGCGTGTACGAATCCCATTCCAGCTCAGATTGACGAAAGCGCGTCGAATACTCTCCTCCCAGAAGCCGTCCCCACAAATCCAAGCTTCTTTGAGCGGTGAGGTTGCCGGCGGTTGTCCCACTGACATTTATACCCGGACGAATCGTCCCGATGCTTGGATCATTGAACCGATTGGGAGTTGCCGGCGGTAAAAATTCCGGCAAGGAAACTCCCTGCGTCGTAAACTCACCTTCTGCTGCTCGCTTGCGTTTCCGGCTCTCGGCTTTCTCCGTCCGCAAACGAGCTACCTTGGGTACCGCATGACGAGCCGTACCTTTATATTGGAATTCATTGGCATTCCATTGCAACTCAATTGCCAGAGCATGAGCTACCAGAGAATCCGGCAGGAAAACCTCCCTCCAGCCTGTGACATCGGAGCGCCCGATGTGAATGGCTATCGGAAATGACTCCGTGCCGACAGCCATTTGCTGAGACGACAGATTCACGAAAACTGAATCACCCTTGGGACTCTGAAAACGAATGACGGATTGTTCTTCCGTACAAATGATTTCGAATTCTTTACATAGGTGTAATAACGGCAAAAATCGCTGCTCATCGGACATCCACAGGATATCCAAGGCACCGATTTCCACACGATCTTTCCACCCGGGGCCTTCCAATCGAAAGCCGACAACTGTAGTCTCAATTGTCGGCAGATTTTCATTCAATATAGAAAGGTCGGTCTGAGTGTCGATGGATTCCTGGCTGGTGTCACCTTGTACGGACGTCCCCAAGCAGAGAATTCCGGTCAGTACGATAAAAATCGAGAATAATATGTTCCGGTTTGCACCCACGAGCAAAAATCCCTTTCATTATTTAAGGGATCTTCAGACTGGTTTCACCAGCTTTCGAACTGCTCGCCTTTTCGGAAATGACTCGGACTCGGACGGTATAGTCTCCCGGTTTGAGTTCCGCTTCAATAGGCAACGTCACCACTCGTTCAGAAAACGGAAACAGAGATAATTCCCGCCTGTCCTGCTTAGCGACAACCGTCTCGCTTGCGTCGAGTATTTCGATTTCCGTTGAAAACGGCACACGTCCATTCGCCGTATTGCTCAATGTGACAAGAACTTGCGGCCTTACTTCTCCCATCTCCGCCTTTAGATTCAGGATCGACCAGTTGTAGCTCACCTCTCCGACCTGTACAAAAATCGGAACGACAATCGCCGTTGAAACCGCAAGTTTCAAATTTGTCTCTGACGTTGTGTCATCTGACGTCGCCATTCGTGCGGCCAGATTCGTGAATTCCAGCAAACCCCAGTAATCGCCGACTCTGGCATCTTGTGCGGGTATCAGCGTATAGCGGATCTGCTGCCGGGCATTGGGTGCGAGCGTGAATTCTTTCGGATTAAATTTAATCCATTTCGCCATCGAGCTGGAATCCGGTTCCGCCGGTTCAAGTCTCCCCTCTCTTGTCAGATAGAAATGAGCGGCGGCCACACGATAACGCTCTTCACTCCCGGATGTATTCGTGACGGTCACCATACCGGTATGTGTTTTCCCCGGCGTCACCTTCAAATCAAGAAAGGCGGGTTTCACAGAAATACCAAAAGCAGACCGTCCGATAATCATCAACGTTAGAATGATAATCGCAAAATGGGATGGTCGAAAGATACTGACTCGCATAGGACTCTCCTCGTAAAAAAACACAGCCGAGTTCCCGAACGTGAATCGTCCACTCGGCTATGGCAAAAATGACTCCACGTTCCACACTGGGTCGGCACGGACTTTATTTTTTTTGTTGAACACGTTACTGCAGGCCCTCGCGGTATGCGAGAGCCCGCAGCGTTTTGCTTACAGTTTAGATGTCGATGTACTGACACCAGAGAATCACGCCACCACTGTAGTCGCCCTGGAAAAGCTCGGCATCATCTCCATGCCAGCAGATGGAGAGATCAACATCATAGGACCAAGTTCCCGGATCACCTGAGCCAAACGCGAACCAATCCGTGTGCTGGATTTCAACGATTCCGTAAGGACCAACTTCATGACTCATCATCATTGTCGGGAAACCGGCGTGCTCTTCACCATAGGCTGCATGAATCACAGCTTCAGTGGTCTGGCAAACCGGAATAAAGAACTGAGACATCGGGATATCATCTTTGAAGAGCTTCGAAGCGCCGCCCCTCAATGCGATATCCTGACCATTTGCGTGAACACTAAAAGTCAACGTAACACAGATCTGATCCTGCGCTTGGGCAGAGCCCATGTCGATATCACTACCTTGATAGGTCACATCGACCGTCGGAAGGATCTCAATAAAGACGCGACCGTAATCGGCGTCTTCCAGATCTGCAAATGCCGCTGGTGCAAGCATAAAGCACACAGCAGCTGCAACTAAAAAGAAACGGGCCAGCATAATTGTACTCCTTGTTTTCAGTTAACAACCTACACAATTTAACAGTTAAACGCGTAGTTTCGATCGTAGTCCGTGCCGACCGAAATGGTGCGTGGAAAAATGTGCTTCGTTATCCGGCATGAACGCCAGATATTTTTTTTGATTGATTTGTAAAATAAAAAAGGTGCCGTCACGCTGTATTGCCTGCACGGTCACCTTGCCTCTGGTATTGTTTCGATTGTCAAAGTAATCTGAGCTTCGTAAGACGCACTTATGATTGATAACGGGACATCACAGGACAACTGCAAAGGAACGGTCGCTTCTGTAATCATAAATGGGAACGGCGCCATGCCTGATGCGATGGTCATGGGACTGGCTTGAAGCGGTTCGAAATATGGTAAATGCCCTTGCCAGTCCTCTCCCGATGTGACATCCACACGCGCCGAAATCATATCGAGCGGGATTTGCCCCAATGGTCCGACAGCTCCATTTTCCGACCCTTCGAGTTTCAACACCCATGATGTATTCGAGCGTACTTCTATGGGAACCAGATAACTCTCCCCGTGCCCCAACGAATCCGCGAACTGAACCTGCAGCGTAATATCATGATTCAGCATCTCTACTGTGGCGCTGGCGCGCAGATCGAACTCAATCGTCATGTCAATTGCATCCGTTAGAAGACTGTTTTGGTTATTGAAAAGTTCGAAGCGCAGGTGTGAGCGATAGGTTCCCGGGGGATAGGTATCCAAAAGATAGTCTTGCATAGCTTCTTGAAACGGCTGCCAGTCCTGAATCAACTCATACCAGTTGGCAGAAGCGCGTTTGTCACGCAGCATGTGTGGTTGAAAATTCAGGATTTCATCCGAGATGTCCGGAAAAAGCTCATGAAAACGTTGCATCGGTAGTTCAATCCCGTCACTAATACGGCGAAATGGCTCCAATACCGTCACAAAGAGCTTCCAATCCTCAGCAGTCGATAAAACGCGGATAGTGGTGGAACCTGTTGTAATTTCAGTATTATCAGGATTTATGGGCGAGAAAACTCCTCCAATCGCCAACATCGGATCAATCTGCAGACTAACGTCGGCGAAAGCACCTGTCAAAAAGATTGACAGAAGAAAACAAAAGGCGAGGAAACTCCTACGTATCAAGCTTATTTTCCTTAAAGTACGGTTGTGTCCCCGAATCCTATATTCATTAGAGTTCACACAGTTATAGGAATTTTAAAAATTGTTGCCGAAACATTGACTTAGTGCTGTTTTTTTCGTATATTATAGAAAAGCATATAGCAGTTTTTATTGCTGTGGAGAGGGAGATACGCCCTTTTCAAATCATAGACTGCTATAACTGCCCAGCCTCACCGGAGGGATTGCCAAATGCCACTCCGGTGGGGCTTTTCCATTAAAATGTATCTTTACAGAGAAACCCAGCACTATGCTTTACATTGGTGTGGGTTTCATGCCATCGCTTGACCACTTACATAAACTTTTTGAGTCGGTCACAACAGAATTCTCAGGTACCGAATCCTGTCTTTTTCATTTGATGTTATTTCTGTTGCGAATGTGCCTCCACTCATTCTTCACCAAGGGTTTCATAAATTCCACCCCCCATTTCATAAACACATTCTTCACCTATCCATAAGGAGTTATGGGAACATCGTTATTGCATATGGTTGTCCGAAACTCCTTATAGACGATCCTGTCATTGCTTCGCGGCACCTGCTAATATAGTTATTCTACACGACCATGTCAAGAGATTTTTTGGCGACACAGAATACTAATGAAATCCTCTGCTTATAGTGGGTTAGTTGTATTAAATTGAGTGATGGATTTCCATAATCTATATCACATATACTGACATATGCCACCCATTTTAAGCCTACGATTATTTACTATGGAAGTTCAAATAAGATGATTCGGAAATGATTGTAAATCTTACAAAAAAAAGGCCCTGGGCGGACTTCCCAGGGCCACAGCGCGCCGGCCCGTTTCTTGGTCAGCAACGCTTCCGCCTTTCGGCGGATAAAATCAACGCTTGAATGAAAAAGCCTTTGATATCTTGTGCCAATTATTGAACGATGAAAACGTTCCTTTTCTCCAAAAACCTACCTGACGAAAACTAACCTCTCTTTTTCGCGTGAAGATCCACACGTTGTCTCTATCTTATTGTTTAAACAAACTGCAATAATTTTGCCAGAATTACCGATATTTCAGTCTTTAAGCATATTCTGCTTTATTCCATGCGAGCTTTAATCCACTATCTAAGATGCGAAATCTATCTTTTCAGAAATTACAAAAAACCTTGCTAAGCATAAACCTAACAAGGATTGTCGCGAGAAACTGA
>CAZADO010000028.1:0-6741 GCA_964483885.1 uncultured Alphaproteobacteria bacterium
CGCCGCCTACCCTATCACGCATATCGAGGATGCAATCGGTGATGGGCGAGGCGGTCATCCCCAAAACATCATTATGCTCACAGCGGATGCTTTCGGCGTACTGCCTCCGGTTGCCAAACTCACGCCCGAACAGGCGATGTATCACTTTATTTCCGGCTATACCGCGAAGATGGCGGGAACGGAAAAAGGACTTGGGGCTGAACCCAAAGCAGTCTTTTCCGCTTGTTTCGGCGCTCCCTTCATGCCGTTACCTCCGACGGAATACGCCGCGCTCTTGGGTGAGAAGATTCGTAAGCACAAGGTCAAATGCTGGTTGATTAACACCGGTTGGACTGGCGGGGCGTACGGTGTCGGCAAGCGCATATCCATCGCTCACACGCGGGCTATCGTTAAGGCAACGTTGTCGGGTGAATTGAATCAAGTAGCGACAATCAAGGACGAGATTTTCGGACTGGAAACGCCCGAACATTGTCCCGGCGTGCCTGATGCTGTTCTGCGTCCGGCGAACACGTGGCCTGACAAGAAAGCTTTCGAAAAGCAGGCGCGGAAACTTGCGCAGGATTTCCACCGGAATTTCAAAGAATACGAAGCCGATGCACCAAAGGGAGTGGCTGGCGCAGGACCAATTGCAAGTTGATTGGCGCATTAATCGTAGAATGATGGGCTGTTGGATGTGAAACAAGAATCTGATAGTACCGTGTTTTACGGATTAGATTGCGTAGAAGAAAAGCCTTGAGATTTCAAGGCTTTTTTTATGACAAAAAAACCGCGGCGTACGCAGGTGCGAATGGTTTGGTGTCGCAGAGGGTGAAAAAGGTATGGGAAAAAAGGAGGTATCGGGTCTCTTATAGTGCGTAAATTCCGTATGGTTTTATAAACAAGCTTTAATATGCTAATGTAAATATTTACTTTAAGAAACCTTAAAAAACTTTCTCAACGAAAGTTCCACATTGATGAATTCAAGAATAATTCGTATCTTACAGGGTCTCTGTGTAGAATGTCGGATAGGAGGTTTTTCAGATGAAATTTCGAATGATGTTTCTTTGTCTGCTGCTGATGGGATTGACGAGCACGACGTGGAGCGCTTGGGTGGAAGTGAATTCTCCGATTGCGGATCAAGTCCCGGCGGTGGAGGTTCGCAATTTATCGGGTAATGTCTGGCAGATGGACATTTCGGTTCCCGGCTTAACACATGAAACCTTTTCTCAGGAAGGCAGCATGTTTGACTGGCTTAGTCTGCCGATGGAAATGATGGCAGGCGATGAAGGAGAAGCCGAATTGCCGGTGGTTTCGCGCATGATTGCGCTCCGTTTAAACGGCAATCCGGAGCTTGAGATTGTCAGCGAAAACTGGGTGGAATTGGACGGTACCTATGAGCTGGCACCGGATGTGGAATCGGAGCTTGCGGGTGTTTATGCTCAGCGTGATGAGTATTCGCCGGAAGCGTCTTTCACAGTGACGCCGCGCCAAATTATGGGCGGTGTTTCGTTGGCGATTGTTCAAGTGCGTGCCGCGAAATACAATCCGGTGCAGCGAAAAATCATGGTACTACAGAATGCCGAGATTCTAGTTCATGAAACCGGTTCACCGGTAAGTTATGACCGACCGATAACGGAAACGACGGCAGGAATTTTAAAGGCGGTCGTTCCCAATTGGGAAGATGTGCTCCTTGATGCTGAAATCGTCAAAGGTTCATATTTGTATATCATTGCCAGCAATGACCTTGAAGACGAAGCTGAAGAACTTGTCACTTGGCGCACGCGCAAAGGTTATACGGTAGAAGTCGCCGGGCCTAATGAGATAGGTACGCTGTCCACAAGTACCATTAAAAGCTTCATTCAAGGTCGCTATAATAGCGCGGATCCACCTTTGGAATTTGTTTGTCTTTTGGGTGACGAGAGCGGCCCATACCCAGTCCCAAGTTACATGGATGGAGGAGTGGGAGACTGGAATTATTCCCGCCTTGATGGAACGGACGTCTTGCCGGATGTCCACATTGGACGACTCTGCTTTGATACCGTTGACGAACTAACGTGGCTTGTTAAAAAGACCTGCAACTATGAGAAGAATCCGGCTCCTCCTACGGGCGGCAGTCGAAACTGGTACAAAGGAGCAGGCTGCATTGCAGGCGAACCCTACGGTTATTATGGTATTTCCACCGTTCAGACTATGCGTTGGAATCGCGAGCGGATGCTGGATGTAGGCTATACCAGTTCCAGCATTGATACAGTTTACCACACCAACGGTCCCGTTGATGACGATGATATCACCTACTCTTTTAATGCAGGTTCGTCGATTATTTGTTACCGCGGCGGCTGGTCTATGGAAACTTACGCCGAGGATGACATACTCCTTTTGAACAATGAAATGCGTCTGCCTTTCATGGTGACGATTAGTTGTGAGACGAACAATTTCAACGAGGATAGTGGAACTGACGCCATATGCGAACTTCTGCTCAAAGCCGGCTCTATAGCTACTCCAAAAGGAGTCATCGGCGCGATTGGAACATCATCGATTGGCACACACACGCGCTTTAATAACTGCCTCATGGGGGGAGCCATTCAGGGTTTGCTGCGCGAAGGTATTCATACAATGGGCGGCTCTTTGACTCGCTCCAAAGTCGAGCTATATCTCAACTATCCGGTTGATCCATCGTATGTAGAAAATTTCTGTCAATATGAATCGCTCTTGGGTGATCCGGCGGTGGATGTTTTTACGGATACACCCGAGCAGTTATACGTAGATAATCCGAGCACCGCTCCCACAGGAACAAACACGCTGACGTTGACGGTAACAGGCGAGAGCGCGCAGCCTATCGAAGGCGCTTATGTGAATCTGCTCAAGGACACCGAAGTTTTCGCAGGAGATTGGACGGACGCCGCCGGACAAGTTGTGCTGAATTTCGGGACAACTACAGCGGATTCTCTTTTCGTGACGGCGACCAAACATAATTTCCGCCCTGCGATTAATTACACTATGATAACATCAAGCGCGCGTTTTGTTTCACCGGCTTCGTCTGCGTTTGCAACGGTGAATCCGGGAGAGGCGGTCGAACTTGATGTTACCTTGAAGAACTGGGGCACAGAAACGGCGGAAGGTGTTGAAGCAACGCTGAGCATCACCGATCCGTTTGTGGCAAGTATTAGTGATGGCTATGAGGACTACGGTAATATTGGCCAGGGAGCTGAGGATGAACCTCTGGATGGTTTCAATTTCACAGTTGCAGATTATGCGCCCGATGGTTATGAACTGCGATTCGAGTTGACCGTAACCGATAATGTGCCGAATACTTGGGTGAGTGCCGTTCCCATCATGGTATCGAATGGGAATTTCGAGTATTTTAACCACACATTCAGTAATGTGGGGGGGGATGGCATCCTGGATCCCGGTGAGACAGGTGAGGTCTATCTGCGCTTGGACAATGTGGGGACGCGTACGACACCAACCGGAACCATCACTGGGTATTTGCGCAGCGGCAATTCAGCGGTTGTGGTTGAGGATAGTACAGGAACGTTTCCTTCCGCTGTGCCAGGAAGTCAGAGCGACAACTCGGCCGACGAGTTCGGGATAACTGCGACGACGAATGCTTTTCCGGGAGAGCGAGTGCCGATGTTGTGTATATTCCCTCTGGATGATGGATTTGCAGACACGGTTTATTGCAACTTTGTTATCGGTACCGTTACGTCAACGGATCCTACAACTCCAGATTCCTATGGCTATTGGGCGTTTGACAATACCGATGTAGCCTACGATAAGCATCCGACCTACAGTTGGGTCGAAATTGATCCCAATCAAGGTGGTTACGGTGATACGCTCAATATCATTGACGAGACGGATGAGGGTGACGCAACTACAGCGATAGCATTGCCATTCACTTTCCAATACTATGGACAGGAATTCGATTCTATTTGCGTCTGTTCGAATGGTTGGATTGCGATGGGAGCGGATCAGGTCATGCACGCTACATTCCGCAATCGCAACATCCCCGGAGCTCTGGGTCCCTCTGGTATGATTGCACCTTTCTGGGATGATCTGTGGACAAACAGTCCATCTTCTTCTCCTCGCAGTGAGGATCCTCCTCGCGCCAAGAGAGTCGCACCTCCTCCCGCACCGGATCCGGGTAATCACCTCGATGAAGGTGGAGATGACTGTGCGAGTGCTGTCGTGATTCCGAGCCTACCTTACACGGATACCGGATATACGTGCGATAACACGAATCAATGCGGCTCAGAGTCAGCAGATGTTTTCTATCGGTACACAATCCCCGCAGGGGGAGAAGAGCTTGAAATCAGCCTCTGCGTATCGACCTATGACACATACCTTCGAGTGTGGAGCTCGTGCTGTACGTCTCAGATTGATTACGATGATGACTGGTGCGGCGGTTCGTCGGGATCTCAAATTACGCGCTTCTTCAACGCGGGTGATATTTGGATTCAAGTCGAGGGTTGGTCAAGCAACTGCGGCAATTATCAATTAGACGTGTCTATTGTTGAACCACCGGAACCGTCGGGTGTTTACTCGTATCATGATGCGGCGAATCACCGGTTTATCATCGAATGGAGCCGGGTGCTGAAGTATGATGGATATACGCCTTATCCCGAAGAAACTTTCGAATGCATTCTTTATGAGCCGGGCTATCCTGTGACGCCGACCGGTGACGGAGAGATCCTCTTCCAGTATATGACATGCAACAATACTCCCGATGTTTCGTCATCAAATGATTATGCGACTGTCGGTATCGAAAATCTAACGGAAACCGATGGCGTGCTGTACAGTTTCTTCAATCAAGCCGGACCCGGCGCCGTGCCCATGGACGACTTGCTTGCTATTCTCTTCACGACGCAGAAGATTCCCCCGGGCGCTCCTAAGGTTCCGGAGAATTTGACAGCAATTCGTGCCGGAAATAATATCGAACTTCGCTGGGACGCCGTGACGGAAGATATTTACGGAAATCCGATGACGGTGAGCGGATACAACATTTATCGGGATACAACGCCGGAATTCACGCCGGGCGGCGGCAACTATCTGGATACAGCGCCGAGCGCGAGCTACACAGACACCGGTGCGGCGCTGGGAGATAAATACTTCTATATTGTGCAGGCAACGACGTCCGCATCCGTTTCACCGAGAGGATCTTCTCTGTATAGGTAGCGGGCTGAGATAACGAAAGCGACCTGTGATTTGAAACAAGAGCCCCGATCCTTAAAAGGGGTCGGGGCTTTTTCAATAGGTTTCTTCAACAAACGATAACTGCTCTTGCTTCGGATATAAAGCATGATGTACGGTGTTCTCATTTAAGGAGTTTGTGCAGGTGTTGCATCAGGAGGTTCGATAGATGAAATTTCGAATGATGTTTTTGAGTCTGTTGCTGATGGGATTGGCGAGCATGGCTTGGGGTGCTTGGGTGGAAGTGAATTCTCCGATTGCGGATCAAATCCCGGCGGTGGAGATTCACCGTCTGTCGAATAATATATGGCAGATGGAGGTTTCAATTCCGGGTTTGCTGCATGAGACGTTTACAAAAGAGGGAGAACAACAGGACATCTTAAGCTTGCCTCATGAGATGATGGCGAGCGGCGACGGTGAGGCGGGATTGCCGCTGATTTCGCGGATGATTGCACTGCACACAACCGGGAATCCTGAGATAGAGATCGTATCTGAAGAATGGCAGGAGTTGGAGGAGACATATCATCTTGCGCTGGATATCGAGGATGAGCAAGCGCGAACGTCAGCGGGCAGCTATATGCAGCACGATGCTTATCTTCCAGTGGAGACGTTTGGGGTAACGGATAGACACGTATTGGGCGGCGTATCTTTGGCGGTGGTGCATGTGAAGGCGGCGCGCTACAATCCTGCGCGAGGGAAAGTGCAAGTGCTCAGAAGTGCGGAGATACGGGTGCATGAGACAGGCTCGGCGGTGAATTATAATCGCGCGATAACGGAAACGACAGCGGGGCTCTTGAGAGCCGTGGTTCCGAACTGGGATGAAATGGGTCTGGACGAACTCATCGTGAAGGGAACGCTGCTGTACATCGTTGCGGATAATTCGGGAGTTGAGAGCGGGATTGAAGATTTGGTAACGTGGCGAACTCGCAAGGGGCATTCGGTCGAGGTGGCCGGTCCTAATGAGATTGGGTCAATGACGACGACAGATATTAAAAATTACATTCAGGGTCGCTACAACTCCGCGGATCCGCCGCTGGAATATGTTTGTCTGGTCGGCGATGCGGACGGAAGTTATTATATCCCGTCGTATCAGCGAGAGGGATTCTGGTATCATGATACGGGTCCCGGTGATTGGGACTATGCACGTCTGGATGGAACAGATATGCTGCCGGATGTCGCCATTGGACGTCTTTGTTTTAACAGTACGACCGAGCTTCAGGTTCTTGTCAATAAAATTCTTCTTTACGAACGTAATCCCGCACCTGCATCCGGCGCAAGCAATCCAAGTTGGTTCGAAGGCGGCGGTTTGCTTGCCGGTAATTATAATTCGTATAATGGGAATTCGGGTATCTCAACGGTTCAATTGATGCGCTGGACCCGCGAGCGAATGCTGGAAGTCGGCTATACCAGCAGCAGCATCGATACAATTTATTACATCCATGAAGATGTTACCTACTTGGACGTGGACAGGGCGATTGATTCAGGTATTTCGCTTTTCTGTTATCGCGGTGAACAATTCTTAACGAATTTCAATTCATCAGATATTGCGAACCTGTCGAACGGGCGGCGCATGCC
>CAZADO010000029.1:0-4441 GCA_964483885.1 uncultured Alphaproteobacteria bacterium
AACCGGCGTGGCGCGATTACTACCGTCTGGAAGATTTATGGGGGGATGCGCGGATGCGTGTGCTTGATGACGCCTATTTGAAAAGAAAAGCGGCGCGGGCAACGAAGAAAAGTAAAGCTCCTAATAAGAAAACAGCTTCCCGAACAAAAACTAAAACAAAGCGCACGAAGAGTCGCGGCGCCCGGAAAGCATGAAGGAGCCGATTCAACATCTGCATGACAGCGTTCTTCAGGCTTTAAAGATACTCGAATATCCTGAAGTGGATGTGCACTTCGAGAAGCCGAAGGATCCTTCTCATGGAGATATCGCGACGAATGTGGCTTTCTTACTGGCGAAACCGGCACGAAAATCTCCACGCGATATCGCTGGCTCTATTTCCGAAAAGCTGTCGCTCGATTCTGGTATAATCATTTCGCACAGCATGGCGGGCGCGGGATTTATCAATTTTGTTTTTGCTCGCGAGTATCTTCAAGACGTCGGGCGCTGGATTCTTGAAAAAGGAGCCGCTTACGCGGATTCACAAGACCTTGCCGGAGAGAGAATTCTACTTGAATTCGTCAGTGCAAATCCCAGCGGTCCTCTGAATGTTGTCAGCGCGCGAGCAGCGGCCGTAGGAGGCAGTCTGCACCGAATTTTCGAAGCGCGCGGAGCTCGCGTTGACAGCGAATACTATGTGAATGACTCCGGCAATCAGGTGCGGCTTCTTGGCGAATCTGTCCGAGCACGCTATGAAACGCTCTTGGGAAACGCCACGGACGTTCCAGAGAATGGGTATCATGGCGAGTACCTGATTGATTTAGCGCGGAATATCATCGAGCGGGATGGTGATACGTATCATGCGTTGCCTGCCGAGAAAGCCAGTGACAAACTGGGGCAAAAGGCAATTGAGTTTCATGTCGGGCAGCATGCGCAAGTTCTGACTCATTTTCGCATACCTTTCTCGCAGTGGTTTCGCGAAAGCTCATTGCATCAAGATAACTCGCCGCAAGTTGCTTTGAATCGAATGAGTGAAGCGGGGGCAGTGTACGAAGAAGATGGAGCGACGTATCTTCGCACGGAGGACTACGGCGATAATAAAAATTGGGTAGTAAAAACAAGTGATGGGCGATGGACGTATTTTTTGCCGGATATCGCCTATCATGTGAATAAATTCGAACGTGGTTATACGAAGCTCATTGACATTCTTGGACCGGATCACCATACGTTCCCATCGAAAATGGGTGCGGCGATGCGCATCCTGAAATTGCCTGCGGAGAATCTCCATGTGATTATTCTACAGCAGGTGAATCTGCTGCGCGACGGCGTGGCGGTGAAGATGTCGAAACGCGCTGGTGAAATCGTCGAGATGAAAGAATTGCTCGATGAAGTCGGAGTGGATGCTGCGCGATTCTTCTTTGTGCTCCGAAGAACAACAACACCGCTCGATTTCGATATCGAGCTGGCGAAATCGCATTCTGAGGAGAATCCGGTTTATTATGTGCAATACGCGCATGCGCGTATTGCGTCGATTTTCCGGAAGGGGCAGCTCGAACCACCGGATGCTTCAGTGAATTTGAAACCATTGGAACATCCCGAAGAATTGAATCTGCTCCGGCGCTTGCGTGAATTGCCGGATGTGATTAAAGAAGCGGAGGAAGTGATGGATCCGCATGGCATCACGACATGGCTTCGGGATGTCGCGACGCAGTTTCACCGGTTTTATCATCACTGTCGCGTGTTAGGCGAACAACCGGATTTACAGGCGGCGCGTTTAGCGCTCTGTAGCGCCACTCAAATTGCATTGGCGCGCGGTTTGGATTTATTGGGCGTCAATGCGCCTGACGCGATGTAAATAGCGAGCGCAGTGCATCAGTTCAAGAGAGACACATAAACATAAACAATTAAGTGTTTGGGGTTACCTTGCCAAGGAAAACCATTATCAAAAAAATCACACCGGACTTGGTTGCCGTAGGTTCGGTGGCTCTCGACATCCTGCATACCGCGACGGTGACGACGAGAAAGATTCTCGGGGGTTCCGCGATTCATTTTTCGAATGCGGCATCCCTGTTCTGCTCCGTCGGGATTGTCGGGACGGTTGGGGAAGACTATCCCCACGAGAGAATCCGATTTCTGCATGAACGTGGTGTGGATTTTTCCGGATTGGAAGTTGGAGCGGGGAAGACCTTCCTCTGGGAAGGACGGTATTCTGATGATTTCCTTTCTCGCGAAACCATCCGCACGGAAATGGGAGTCTTTACTGAGTTCAATCCCAAGATTCCATCGCATTTCCGCAAACCCAGAGTCCTTTTCCTCGCCGCTATTGCTCCACAGCTTCAACTTTCAGTTCTGAATCAAGTGGACGATGTCCGGCTGGTGGCTTTGGATACGTTCAAACTTTGGATCGATACTCGGCAGGATACCCTTCTTGAAATTCTCGAGTCCAAGAAAGTGCATCTCGTCTTCGTCAATGATGACGAAGTACGTTGGCTGACCGGTGAACGCAACCTTCTAAAAGGCGCTCGCATTATTCAGGAAATGGGTCCGAAATGGGTCGTCGTGAAGAAAGGTGAGCACGGTTCATTCCTCCTGAGTGATAAAGGCTTGTTCATGGTTCCGCCTTATCCTGTCGAGGAAGTCGTCGATCCGACCGGAGCCGGAGATGCCTTTGCAGGAGGAATGCTGGGTTATCTGGCCTCTCAGTCCCGGTTTTATGATTCCACATTCCGTCGTGCGCTGGGTTGGGGCAGCGTCGTCGGGTCGTTCTACGTAGAAGGGTTCGGTCCCGACGGATTGAAGAACATCTCGAAGACAGCGCTCAGCGCTCGTTACCGCGATTATCAGAAGATGACTCAAGTGTCGTGAAAAAGCAGCAGTCGCCTGTAGAGTGGGAAAAAGGGGAGCTCTGGATTCTCGACCAGCGCAAGCTTCCCGCTCGGGAAGTCTGGATTCGCGCTCGCAATGTCGAAACCGTTGCCAAAGCGATTGAATCTCTGGCAGTGCGAGGAGCCCCTTTAATCGGGATTGCGGCAGCCTATGGCGTCGCGCTCGCTGCAAATGAAAAAGGAGCGGTACGTGAAAGCGTTCTGAACGCCATTGAGAGATTGCGGCAAACGAGACGAACCGGCCACAACCTTTTTCACGCCATGGAATGCATGAGAGAGGTTGTGCAGAAACATCGGGGGAAACTTGGTGAACACACGTTAGTCGAAGCTCGCCGTATTCATGCGACGGAAAGAGCGCGATGTCAGACGATGAGTCGTCATGGCGCCGACTTGATGGAAGAAGGCGAGCAGGTTCTAACCTATTGCAACACGGGAACACTGGCAACCGGCGGTATCGGCACAGCGCTCGGTGTGATTCGCACAGGTTTTTTGGACAAAAAAGTTTCTCATGTCTTTGTCTGCGAAACACGGCCTCTGACTCAAGGAGCCCGGTTAACGCTTTGGGAACTTGTACAATCGGGAATCCCCTGCACGCTCCTTTGTGACAATATGGCTGCGGCGCTGATGGCCACCGGCGAGATTCAACGTATTTTCGTCGGCGCGGATAGAATTGCCCGCAACGGAGATACCGCCAATAAAATCGGCACCTATATGCTGGCGCTTTTAGCGGCCTACTATGAAATTCCGTTCCATATCGTCGCTCCTTCGACAACGATTGATACTTCTATCAAAGACGGCAGCGAGATGGAAATCGAAGAACGTGATCCGAAAGAATTGACACGTGGTATTCCGGGATTGGCAAAGCTGCAAGGATATGATGTCTGGAATCCTGCTTTCGATATTACACCGGCAGGTTTGATTCACAGTTTTGTTACAGAATATGGTATCGAGGAACCGCCGTTTCAAGACGACTGATAATGTCAACATGTGAAACTTCCTTCGATATCAAAAATCATTTTTATCCGGCCTTCCGCCGAGCCGGGTTCAGCGCAGAGTTCCGTTTGCCTTTTTTCAGTGAGTCGTCGCGCGTAACCCGGCCGGAATCTGGACGAGATATTCTTAAAAGCATTTTGCTGTTTCAATACTTTTATGATTCACTTTTCTAAATAAGGGATTTGAGGGTCCACCATGAAGAAACAAGTGTTTTACCTCGTCATTTTTTTACTGGGAACAATGGTTGCCCAGGCCGGTATGGAGCTCACGTCGGCTCGAGTCTATCGGAAACAGGGCGACTATAAGCAGGCGTTGGAATGGTATGACCGGGAACTTGAAGCGAATCCGGACAATGTCATTGCGCATTATGAAAAGGGTGAACTCCTGGGCGAGATGGCCGAAGAAGGCAACAAACCAGAACTGTACGTAGGAATGCGTAAAGAATTCGATGCGGTTCTGAATGCAACGGATAAAAAGGCGGTGAAAAAAGCCCAAAAATATCTCCCTAAGATCGCAGAACTGGTTGAGAAGTATTGGATATTCCAATATAACGATGCGGTGGAGAAGTTTCGGTTGGCGGACAATGA
>CAZADO010000030.1:0-2921 GCA_964483885.1 uncultured Alphaproteobacteria bacterium
AAGTTACCCCGGGGATAACAGGCTAGTCTGGTCCGAGCGTTCCTAGCGACGACCAGGTTCGGCACCTCGATGTCGGCTCGTCACAGCGCGGGGGTGGAGAAGCTCCCAAGCGTTTGGCTGTTCGCCAATTAAAGTGGCACGCGAGCTGGGTTCAGAACGTCGTGAGACAGTTTGGTCCCTATCCGCCGTGGGCGCAGGTGTTTTGAGAGGAGCTGTACCTAGTACGAGAGGACCGGTATGGACAAACCTCTAGTGTACCAGTTGTCACGCCAGTGGCATCGCTGGGTAGCTACGTTTGGAACGGATAAGCGCTGAAAGCATATAAGTGCGAAGCCGGCCTCAAGATAAGAACACCCTGAAGACCCCTTCAAGACTAGGAGGTTGATAGGCCACAGGTGGAAGTGTGGTAACACATGTAGCCGAGTGGTACTAATAGGTCGTTTGGCTTGATCGAATTTTTTCGCCAAGTGCAGATGGTTTTGATGGCTTTTACAATCGAAGCTGTTCTTCCAATTGATTTCTTTCGCTGTGTATCGCGTCAAGCGGTGCACATGCAATGGCGTTCGCCGGGTTCCGGTATTGTGAAATGCCGGATGTAAAAAACGTGTGACTCCCAATAACCCTTCGGAGTGGCTGTATCCCGGCTCATGCGTTGGCGGCTGTCGAGGTGAAACTTCTGTGGCCAGACTACAGACACCCACGCCGCAACTTCTTTTCCGCTGGTTATAGAGAAGGGGAAACGCCTCTTCCCATTTCGAACAGAGCAGCTAAGCCCTTCTTCGCCAATGGTACTGCTACCGCAAGGTTGTGGGAGAGTAGGTCGCCAGCGGGGATTATTAAGAAGCCCCCGATTCAATCGAGTCGGGGGCTTTTTATTTTGCCTCCAAATATTTACCACACGGCCACATAAAATGAGATATTTTCTGTACAGAGAATCTGCAATTGCTAATTTTGGTCCTGAAGAGAAAAAAGGGGGAACTAACAATTTATTAGCGCAGTATAATATTACAATAAGAATCTAATTATTCCTATAGTCTAATAAACAACACTTTAATCGTAAGAGGAGACTGGAAATGCGCAACATCATCATGACACTTTTATTGGCCACTGCTCTGTGCAGTCTGGCCGTTGCTGGCAATCCCGCCCAATCCAAGGCTGCAGTGGGTCCCGTAAACAACGTCGTGAAAATGGACACGGACGGCCATCGCACCGCGCTTTGCTGCTGCAAAATGGAAGTCCCAGTGACTGACAAATCCCCGACCTTGGATCATGATGGCACGACGTTCTACATGTGTAGCGAAGCTTGCAAGAACATGGCGATGAAGGCTTCTAAAGAGGAGATGGGTAAGATGATGGCTGACTGGCACGAGAAATACGCAACCTATGTCCTGCCTACAAACACCTTTGTAAAAGACGGAAAACTACTGGCAAAGTGTGGATGCGGGAAAGAGTTTGAGCTAACGGACGAAAGTCCGCGGGTCATCGAAAATGGGCACGCTACCTACTTGTGTTCCCAAGCTTGTTATGAAGGATTCACGAAGATGTCTGCTGCGGACCGGCTCGAGCGGGAGATGGCGATCGTCAAGGAGAATTCCGAGAGTATGTCTCGCTAAGTCACAAGAGTTATTAACCCTTCTTCGCCAATGGTACTGCTACCGCAAGGTTGTGGGAGAGTAGGTCGCCAGCGGGGATTATTAAAAGCCCCCGATTCAACAGAGCCGGGGGCTTGATTTTTACGGAACT
The DNA here is from genome assembly GCA_964483885.1 of uncultured Alphaproteobacteria bacterium. Taxonomy (GTDB): domain Bacteria; phylum Electryoneota; class RPQS01; order RPQS01; family DYHQ01; genus JAUXGA01. Next base: position 1,744 of record CAZADO010000030.1, read on the forward strand.
GCAGGACACGGGAGCGTCCTGCTTAGTGGTGGTGAGGTTGGAGTGGACTCTATTCCGGGCGGGTGACACACCCATCACGGCGGTATATTCCGGGTACGCGGGACGCATGCCGAGGCGATTGAATTGCGACCGAGGCCTGAGTGACTTAAATGCGATGGTTCAGCGGATTCACGAAAACGAGCGGACAAGGCAGGCCTTGTCCCTACAACTCGTTATCGCATATAACCCGGCCGGAATTTTGCGGCAGGTACACTCAAATGGAAAAGCGTGCGGTCGTATCGAAGCGAACTTTTGTGCGGCACGACGGAGTATTTTCCCGAATTCACTTGCAAAAACCATCTCAAATTGTTATATTATAAAGTCTTGAATTTTGAGAAGATGGTCTGATATCAATGAAAGATGAAGATGTTATGAAAGATGCTGCAGGGGGCGGATTCGCAGGCGGGCTAATGACGGTGGTTATCGTCGGACTGGCGTGGGCGGTTCTGACGGCGATTGCTATGGAAAAATTCGTGCTGAGCCTGGTGCCGCTTTGGATAATGATTGTCCTGACGGTTGGCGGTTTGATTGCATTAAGCGAATTTCCCACCAAACGATGGCGTGTTATCGGGGCTGTATTGTTCATAGTCGCATGTATTGATTTGTATCTTGTCAACGAGTGGTGGGATGTGATTTTGGTGATGTGGATGGGGATGGAACCCGGAGGGACGTTTAGTCCTTTGATGGTCAACTGTATTCTCATCGGTTTTGTCGGTGCGGGTTCAATGCTGTTTCTCCAGTTGCGCCCCGAAGAAAAACCTCGGCGCGCACCCGAAAAAGCCGCACATCAAGCGGGATAGTCTTTAAGAAAAGGAGGAGGTTTTTCAGCTCTGGCGGGCATCGCACGGAACGACCTGATTAATTGTCGAGTTTCACTTGACAAACGGCCTGCTTTTTGTTATTATGAAACTGTGGCAATGCGTACGCCGCGAGGCCGCGATTTCTTTTTTAGTCAGAGTCAGAAAAGACCGAATTGGACGTTCCCTTATATAGGTTGCCGAAAGGCGAGATTTGATAGTTAGCCCTTGTTTTTCCGGGTTTTCCCGAAAATCAAAGGGCTTTTTATGTTTTTCATGAAGGAGATAAAGAAACTGAATTCAAGACGAGCACGCAATTCCGCCGCGAAACCGGATGTCGAA
>CAZADO010000031.1:0-5110 GCA_964483885.1 uncultured Alphaproteobacteria bacterium
GCAGTTTTTCGACATGCCGACACCGGGTTCGATGAATCTTTCGACGCCTGAGCTGCATCGCGGTACGCCATCGCCCATGGTGCTGTCTCTTGTCGGAAATTATCCCAATCCGTTTAATCCGAGCACCACGATTCATTATCAGCTTTCGCGGCCTGCGGATGTGACGGTGCGTATCTATAATCTTATGGGGAAAGAGGTGCGCACATTTCATTCTGGTGTGCAGCCCAGCGGAGTCCATCACGTTCAGTGGGACGGGAGCAACCAACAAGGTCAATCCGTTGCTTCCGGAATTTACTTGGGACGAGTCAGTACAAAAGCCGAGAACCATATGATGAAGATGGTTCTGTTGAAATAAAACCACTTCCGTGAATGATTTGCTAACTTTCGGTAGCACCGAAAAGGAGAGAACCATGAAGCACTACGGAATTCTGATTTTGTTGGCGGTAATGGCCGCTCTTTTTGTTGTTGCGCTGTCGCTTTCAGAACGCGACAAGCCGACGAGGCTCGAAGACATCTATCAGTTAACCCTGTCATCGGGGACATCTCCGTCAGTTTCCAAAGGCGACAAGAGTAAATCCCAAGGGCGCGCTGAGTACGAGTGGTATCGCCTACGCGATCCGGCGACGGGACAGATTCCGCGCGGAATCCGCAGCCGCGAACTCGCTTTTGCGAAGAGACTGCCGGTGCGTAGCAGAGCTCTTGATGAGCAGGAATGGATTTCCAGAGGCCCGTTTAACGTTGGAGGTCGCACGCGTGCGCTCGCGGTGGACGTCGCAGACAGCAACCGGATTTTAGCGGGCGGCGTCACCGGCGGAATGTGGATTTCTTATGATGGCGCGAACACATGGAGTCGCACGACTGATTTGGCGGTGACTCCAAGCGTAACATGTCTGGAACAGGATAGGCGCGAAGGACACACCAATATTTGGTACTATGGCACCGGCGAGTATACAGGCAGCGGTTCGCGTTCTGTAAACAGTCGGGTACCGCAGTACACAGGTGATGGCATTTTCAAATCAACCGACAATGGCTTATCATGGCAGCAGCTTGCGTCAACCATTTCTCCGGTGCATGAATTCGGCAGTCCGTTCGATGTGGTCTTCCGCATCGCCGTGAATCCTGCTAATCTCGAACAGGATGAGGTGTACGCCGCTGCCTACGGAACCATTCAGCAAAGTTTCGATGGAGGAGAAACGTGGGGAACGGTTCTGGGATTCTTCGAGCAAGCAAATTACGCATGGACGGATGTACTGGTTACTCCGAACGGCACGATTTACGCTACGATTAACAGTGGTGTCATTGAAGGTGGTTTATGGCGCTCGGAAGATCATTGTGCAACCTGGGAGAATATTACCCCAGAGAACTTTCCGAGTACGTTTCGTCGTACGGTGATGGCGTATGATCCGTCCGATGAGAATGTGCTTTATTTTCTGTCGGTAACACCCGGAGCTGGATATGTCGGTACGGGAGGTGGACATAGCTTATGGAGGCTCACGCGCGTTGGCGGTGTCGATACATGGGAAAATCTTTCGGCGAATATGCCGAATTTCGAAGGCGAATCCCCTCTCGGATTCGGCTATGATTATCATTCTCAAGGCGGCTACAACATGGTGGTCGCTGTCCATCCTGAAAATCCGGAAATGGTTTATATCGGTGGTATCACGTTGTTCTATTCGAGGGACGCTTTTAATACAACAGACAGCACTTATTGGATAGGCGGGTATAATTATTACTACGGTTCTTTGCCGGGACCGAACGGAATGGACATTTGTTACCCGAATCATCACGCTGATGTTCATCACATGGTTTTCGACCCGACGAATCCCGATATCATGTACTGTTCCCATGATGGAGGCCTCAGCAAAACAACCAACAGCCTTGCGATACCGACCGTATCCGTACCTTTTCCGTGGGATTATATTGATGGTTATATCACGACGCAGTTTTATTGGATTGCCGTGGATCCTCTGACCGAAGGGAATCTCCGAATCATGGGAGGAATGCAGGACAACGGAACGTTCATGGGAAATTCGGAAAGCGAGGTTGCTCCTTGGATGTATATGTGGGGTGGTGATGGCATGGCGTGCGATATTGGTGCGGCTGAACAGGATAACTGGCGTTCGTTTTATGTTTCCACACAATACGGAGGCTCGTTCTATCGCGTTGTCCTCGATGAGAATGACGAGTTCCAGGATTATTACTACTATGGTCCGCAAGGCGATTTTCAACGCTGGATTACGCCATTTGAATTGACGCCTTATGATTACCGCGGGATGTTCATGACGGATGTTAATTCCGTTTGGGGTAATCCGGATGTCGTGGATAATGGTCCCGGAGGCTGGACGCAGATTACGATGAACCACAGTCGCTGGGCAACGGCTCTTGGTGTTTCCAACACAGAAACTCCGGTGGTCTATTACGGCGATTACCATCCGACCGTATCGGATATTTCACGAGTTTACCGGATTGATGAACCATTTGGAGCGACGTCTATAACGGACGTCAGCGACATTGATTTTCCGGTACAGGGTTGGATTCATTGTATCACAGTTGATCCGACAGATGCCAATAAAGTCATCGTTGTGTTTACCAACTATAATGTTCTATCGCTCTTCTATTCGGAAGACGGCGGAATTAATTGGAGCAACGTGGGAGGGAATTTAGAAGAGAATCCGGATGGCAGCGGCGCTGGGCCGTCCTGTTTCTGGGCGGAAATTGTCTATGTTGGTCAGCAGCCAGTTTATTTTGTGGGCACGACTGTCGGATTATTTTCGACGATGGAGCTAAGGGGTGATTCAACGGTCTGGGAGCTCGAGGGCGCAGATGTCATCGGCTATAATTGGGTGACGGCGATGGATGTGCGGTATTCGGATGGCTTTGTGGGAGTCGGCACTCATGGCGGCGGGACTTTTTCTACGTACTTGGAGGTTTCCGGTGTCGAACCTGAGAAAGAGAAACTGCAGCCGACCGATTACGAATTGACTTCGGTTTATCCGAATCCCTTCAATGCAACCGCGAACATCATGTTCAAGTTGCCTCAGCGAGCAAATCTCACGGTGGATGTGTACAACAATCTCGGGCAAAAGGTTACGACGTTGGCGAATGGCATGTATGAACCGGGTCATCATCAACTGGTCTTCAATGCCGGGGATTTATCGAGCGGCGTCTATTTCGTTCGCATGAAAGCCGGCAGCTATGATGCGACCAAGAAAATTGTGCTGATGAAATAAGCATAGGAAAGTTTTAGTAAGCGTTACACAAAGCAGGGCGATCGGGTAGGTCGCCTTGTTTTTTTTAAATGAAACGGACAAGGCAGGCCTTGTCCCTACAACTCTCAGCGGTATATCAAGGCAGCAGTATTAATTTATTGAAATCGCAAGGGTTAAGCAGAATATCGAAAATTTCACAAGACCAGAAAATTGTTGACAATGTAATGTATTATCGTTATTATAAATTCGTATTTTATTGATGCGATTCATTGTGGGTCAGTAGTATGAATTATCTTGCAAAGAATAATAGAATATGAGTTTTGGAAAGCTGAAACGCAAAGGGGAAAGAGGATGAAAATTAGAAACGGATTTTTTATTGTCTTCGGGCTCTTTTTATTTATCGCAGCAGCTTCAGCACAACCGACAATTGATGCAAGCAACTGGCCCTACGGCTCTGACCAGATAGGGAATTATTGGTACTATCATTACAATTCTGCGAATTATGCAGTGAGCATTGCGACAATTGATCCCTATCAGTTAGGCGGTACTTGGGATTTCACGACCGGACCAACCGACTTGACAGCTACCAGCACAATCCATGTCGTTGGTGATGCGCCAGCGCCGCCACCTGCGAATACAACTTATACCGAATATCAAACAGCGGGCGGGGACGCACAATGGCTGTATGAAGATGAGCAGAGCGATGGGACATGGGGACGAGGATTTTCGCAGGGGGGAACGATTTATACTTATGATGCACCTCAATGGAACATCTACCACTACTCGATGACCTATGCGACGCAATGGAGCTCATCTTGGACTTGGGGGGAAGCTCAATTAGGTGCGCCGATGGAGGAATTGAGGGATAACGAAATCGTTGGATGGGGAACCGTGACAGTTCCCTTTGGAGGTCCGTTGCCATGTTTGGTCATACGCACATATCAAACATCGTATATGGAATTTATGGGCGTGCCCATTGTTGATGACAAATATCGGTTATACGAATGGATTGTGCCGGGCATCGGAAGTGTGACGACGATTCAGTCTGTCAATTTGGAAACGAGCTGGTATTTCAATACAGCAAAAGCGTTCTTCAGGCTCTATGATTCCAACCTCGGCGGGGATCTTATCAAGCCGATGATTTCCGATGTCACGGATTTAAATGATACGCCGAATCCCGGCCCTTATTCGATCAGCGCTGTTATTACCGATGACAGCGGGATTGATTCGGCGGCGATTCTTTATTCGATTGACGGCGCACCTTATGAGACCGATGGGCCGACAAGTGTCGTTGGTGATACGTTCCGGTTTGAGATTCCCGAGATGACAGGTTCGCCGGTTCAGGAAGTTCGTTATTATATCTGGGCGCGGGATGGTTCGGCTAATCAGAATTATGCTACGGATCCCGCTGACGCGCCGACATCCTATTATTCGTTCGACTGGATTAATGACAATTTGCCACCAGATTTTTCTGACGTGACCATCTGGCCTTCACCAACGGAGTTCAATGGGCCGTTTCCTGTGGAGGCGACGATTACCGATGATAATGGGGTATTGTTCGCATCAATTCATTACAAGTTCGGCGGGGGAGCTTGGGAAGAATCGCCTGCTGACAGCAATAACGGAGATGTGTATTACTTCACGATTCCGGGAATTACCGCGACCACGATTATTCGCTACTATTTGGAAGCGGTTGACAATTCCGGTTTCTTCAATACAGGCTATTACCCCGCCGCTGGCGCTTCTGGCCCGGTTGTATTTCAGGCGATTTATTCGCCGCCATCAGAGCCTGAAGCGATTGAGGATCTGGTCATTCTTCCCGACGGCAATGATATTATTCTCAACTGGACAGAAGTGACGGCAGACACCAACGGAAATCCGATTACCATTTCGTCTTATAC
>CAZADO010000032.1:0-3893 GCA_964483885.1 uncultured Alphaproteobacteria bacterium
CATTTCGTCATGACTGAAAGGTTTTTCAAGCGTTCGCTGTGCGCCGAAGGTTTTAGCCATTGAAAGATAGTTTCTTGGACCAATGCGTCCTCCTCCGGATATCGCAATGATTTTTACATCCGGGAACTCTTGCCGCAGCTCTTTAATCGTCTCAAGACCCTCCTTCTCCAGTCCCCAATAAGGGTAGTATAAGGTTTCCATAAACCGCCGTCCAACACCCGGAAAGTCAAACCAGCTCTCGTGATGAGTCTCGTGACCGGCTAAACATCTCTTGGCTTTAGGCTGGACGACGTCGTTAAAGAATTTTTCACCAAAGATTTCAGATATGGAGTGCCCAATCAGTTGATCTTTGCTTTTTCTTAATGCCAACAGATACTTGCTGTTTGCTGCGCGATAGACATACTCTGTGTCCACGAATGCCAACATATCACTGGAACTGGATACGATGCGCTCGTATTGACGCAGGTCTTCCTCCGCCTGCTTACGCTCAGTCACATCTAAAATAATGCCCTGATAGTGTGTGATTTCTCCTTTGTCATTTCTTCGAATCCAAGTCCGATCGTCTATCCAGCGGATGTCGCCATTACGTGTTAAAATTCGGTATTCTTGTGTGAAACTCGCGCGATTATTATCCTTACTGTACTCCATGATTTCTGCTGCGATACGTTCCAAATCATCAGGATGTACCATGCTTGCAAAAGGAATCCGTCCTGAGCAAATATCTTCAGGGCTATATCCGAATTGTTGGATATTATCCGAAACATATTCCGCTGGCCAGCCTTCTGCAGCCTTCCAGAGAAAGGCGATGGCAGGACTCTGATTAATGATATGCTCCAGTTCCTCACGCTTCTTGGCAAATTCCCGCAGCGCCTGTTCCATCTGCTTCCGTTCCGTGATATCAACGAACAGTTCAAGGTGCACATCGCGCCCATCCGGCCAACGGATTGCTTGACTGGTGACGGCGAGGTCCCGCTCGGAGGTATTATCGTGAAATTCCCATTTGTACGCCTCGCCACTATTTTCGAGGGCATTCGAATAACCGCAGCTTTCACAAGGAATATCCGAATTATGGAATACTTTATGACAAATCTCTCCGACAAGGTCTCTACCGAAAATCTTTCGAAGATATGAATTTGCATACAATATTGTATGCGTTTCAGGATCGTTCACATTAACAGCTTCGTTCAAACCGTCAAAGATGGACAGGAGTTGCTTCCGCTCGAATTCGAGGTTTTCTTCGTTCACCTTACGTTCTGTGATGTCTTCTGCTGTACCTTCATAATAGAGTGTTTTACCATCTTCTCCTCGGACTGCCCGCGCATTTTCACGAACGTAAATGGTGGAACCGTCGCATTTCTTCCATGCGGACTCTAAACCCAGAACCTCACCATCCCTTTCGATGATCTCCTTGAATTGACTACGTGGATAGGCTGGTTCAAATCCCTCTTCTTCAAGGTTCCGCTTCGCCAACTCTTCAAACGAGGGATATCCCAGCAGTTTAGCCATAGCAGGATTGGCTTCGAGGAGTTGTCCTTCGGGTGTCGAGCGATAAATCCCTATCGTGAGATTTTCAAAGAGAATTTTCAGCCGCTCTTCGCTGTCCTGCAGCGCTTGTTCCGCTTGCTTTCGTTCGGTAATATCCTGTCCGACAGAAAGCATTCCAATAACAATGCCGTCAGCATCTTGTATGGTTTTGTCATACCATTCTATCTCGCGTTCGTGGCCTTCTTTGGTAAGAATGGAATTAATATTACCTCTCGTCTGGATGCCACTTGCTGCTTTAAGGAACAGGTTTCGGATTCGTTTTTGGTCGCGTTTCGGTATGAACGTCGTACACCAATCTTTGCCCTGCACGTCTTCAAGTCGATAACCTGTAACTTCCTCCATATATGGATTAAAATGAATAATTCGGCCTTCCGTGTCGAGTGACAGAATAATCGTCTGCGCTGTGTCTATCAGACTCTTCGTAAAATCTCTTTCTCGTCGCAGAGCCTCTTCCGCCTGTTTGCGTTCGGTGATATCATGAACCAACGCAAAGAAACCTTCAATCTTCCCATCTTTGGTAACATGTGGAATATAGGTCGCATCAATCCACCGTTCTCCGGCATCCTTGTAGGGCATCAGACTCTCGAAGCTAACCGTCTGACCTGATAATGCCGCTTCGACATATTTCTTGATTCCCTCATAGGCCGGTTTGCCGAGGACGTCCTTGATATGTTTACCTAATACGTCTTCTCTTGAATAACCAAACCATTCTTCATAAGTTCTATTGTTAAAACGATAGTATCCATTCGCATCTACATACGAAATCAGGACGGGCAGTGCGTCTGTTACAAGACGCATTTGTTCTTCATTTCTTCGTAGTGCCTCTTCCGCCTGTTTGCGTTCGGTAATATCTCGGATGGCCGTCACGCGGACCTGGCGACCTTGGTATCGGCAGGGTTTCCCGATAATTTCTATGGGGAATGTGGAGCCATCCTTGCGAACAGCAACCACTTCATAAGACTTATCGAATCCCGACTGAATGCTTTCTTTGACGAGTTGCCACGATTCGGGAACGACAAACTGGAATGCCTCCATACCAATCATTTCGGATGGTTCATAGCCGAGCATACTCGCCAGCGCTTGATTGACCTCGATAAGTCGCCCGTTCTCGTGAATTCCTCCACCGTCATAGGCTGTTTCCAAGAGCTTGCGAAAGCGATCCTCGCTTTCCCGCAACGCCTCCTCAGCCTGCTTGCGTTCGGTAATGTCCCTGTTTATAGCAACTGCACCCACTGGTTTTCCTGCACGATCTCTCACCAAAGAAACCGAAGCGTGTATCGTTAAAGGTGTATCATCCTTTCGCTTCTGAATAACTTCGCCTTTCCAAAAACCCGTCCGAGAAAATTCTCGCAGAACGTCCTCTTGGTTGTCGGCAGGATATTCAATTCTTGTGACATCTTTTACGGTTTTTCCTTTGACTTCATGTAGTTTCCACCCATACAAGTCTTCCGCTGCCTTGTTCCAACTCAAAATCTTGAAATCCATATCGGTGGAAATGACGGCATCCGAAACATTCTCGACGAGTTCAGCAAGATACCGAATCTGTCGTTCCCTTTCATCGCGCTTGGTGATATCGCGAAATACGATTTGAATTGCAGGTTTGCCCGCATAGTCAATTACAGAACCCTCAACTTCGACATCGATAATCTTTCCGTCGATTCGAATAAACTTCTCTTCGACCAGTTGTGCCCTTTCCTCTTTCAAATAGACTGAGTCCAATCTCTTTTTTGCCAAATCCCGATAATCCGGGTGGATAAAATCCCATATACTCTTTCCTTTGAAATCCTCTTCTGATTTACCCCCCAAAACTCCAATGGCGCTTCGATTAAGATAGATGCATTTTCCCTCACAATGAATCAATATCGATACGGGCAAGTTTTCTGCAAGATTACGGAAACTCTTTAAAAATCCATTATCACATTCCCCATCCTGCACTTCAGCGATTTCTGCCTCTGCCAGTCTTTTCTGAAGCTCTTCAAGTTCATTAATAAGCTGGGCTTTTGTTTTTTTGGGGGTTAATAATTTAGTTTTCATAGCAGAACCTATAGACTATTACGTATTGACATATGGGCAAGAAGAAAGGTTATTTATCAAAGGGCAAAACATGTGCCATGCAATAGCGAATTTAATGTTACGAAGAGACTCCAATGTTTACGATATATTGACATATTTTTACATAAATATCTTTGGTATTATTCCCAAACATCAGTAAAGATATAAGTTGTATTTGGCAAGAGCAGGAAATTCCTTTCATTTTTTGCGTTTCTGGAATATTCCTATCCCTAACGCAAAAAGAGCTTGCAAGTTTCTCGCTTACAAGCTCTACTCTTTACGTCTACACTGTTTTG
>CAZADO010000033.1:0-3984 GCA_964483885.1 uncultured Alphaproteobacteria bacterium
GAAAAGATGGTCATCACGCCTAAATGGTCGGAACAATAATGTGCGTTATCGTACGTTTCATCCATGACAATCAGCGATGTGTCGATAGCAGCGTTTCCGGTGCTGCGACAAAAAACATAGTCGATGCGCGAGGTGGGTGCGTCGGCGGGAATGGTGTAACCGTTTAAGCCGGGATTAGCTTCAGCGAAGGTGTCGTAGTAGAATGTATCTGAGCCTGTACTGAGCAGAAGAGAAATAGGTTCGGAGTTCGGCGTGCAATTGAAATCTCCACCGAGAATCGCCGCGACGGATGGGAAATCATTTTCCTTCTGGGAGATATACTCGATAATTTCCTGCACCTGCTGAACACGAATGGGATTATGTTCCGGCAGATAGGAAAGGTGCGTGCTGAATATGTTGACCAATCCAATCGGAGAATCAATGTGATTCCAGACGATTTTGCGCAGGAACACTCCGCGCGGTAGCGAATGAAAACCTTCTTCTATAACCGGATGTTTACTGACGATTCCTACGCCCTCGTTGAATTCATCCCACGCGATGTGAGTCTGGCTGAAATAGTAATGATAAGGAATGCCGAAGTAATCGCTTAAAGAATCGGCGATGACGCGCGCCATGTTGTCTTCCCCGCCGCCACCCAATGTTTCATTGATTTCCTGCATGCAGATGACATCCGGATCAAGTTGTTTGAAGAACTGAACCATAAAATACAACCGCACTTGATAATTCGTTCCCGGACGCATGCCTTGCAGGTTGTACGTCACGACTTTCAGTTGTTCTTGTGCGAAGAGCGGTAACGCAATCGCGATTGCAAGGAAGAAAAAGATTATTCTTTTCATATTAAACTCTGGTTTGTCCTACCCCCCTCTAATTCCCCCTGCTTTGCACTGCGCCCTTAGGGTTGGACAGTCTGGGGGGGAATGGGTATATTGAGGGTACGGGAGAAAGGAGCGCATAATGCCCCGTTCGACGTACCCGGTCAAGTTCAAGCTGGCCGTCGTCCAGGAGGTCCTGTCCGGTCAGAGTCGGGTTCGGGTGGCCCGGAAATATGATGTGCCGGTGGAAACGCTCAAGGACTGGCTGGAGGCGTTTCGCTCCGGTCGCTTGGGGGGAGAAGCGACCGGCGGCGCGGTCGAATTAGCCCGCTTGCGGCTGGAAAACCTGCAGCTCAAAGAGCTGGTGACCACCCAAGCTCAACAAATCGATTTTTTAAAAAAACTCAAGGCGTTGTCGGAGTCGGCCCCCGACGAGCCCTCGTCGCGCACCAACGGGACGGGCTGTCCGTCACCCAAGCCTGCGCGTTAGCCGCCATGCCCCGGAGTACCTACTACTATCAGCGTCATCCTCGGGAACGCACGGCAGACGATCAGCGCTTGATCCGGCGCATGGAGCAGTTAGCGCAGACCTTTTCTCGCTATGGCTACCGGCGGATGACGGCCCAGTTGCGGCTCGAAGGGGAACGCATCAACAGCAAGCGAGTGCGGCGCTTGATGCACCAAGCCGGATTATGCTGTCGGCAACGCCGGTCCGCGCATGGCACGACGGTACGGGATACGTCTCAGCCGGTCTATCCGAACCGGTACCCGGACCGGACAGCAACCGCGCCGAATCAAATCTGGGTGACCGACCTGACCTATGTGAAGGTGCAGCATCGCTGGGCTTACTTGGCGGTGGTGCTCGATGTGTTCTCGCGGCGCGTCATCGGCTGGGCTATCGGGCCCTCGCCTGATAGCACGCTGGTGTTGCAAGCGCTGACGCGAGCGTTGCGCGCCCGTCACCCCGACGTGGGGTGTCTGCATCACTCGGATCGCGGCGGCACCTATACCGCGCCGGGCTATGTCGCCTTGCTCCAGCACCACGGCTTCGAGATCAGCATGTCGCGCAAGGCGTGTCCCACCGACAACCCGGTGATGGAAAGCTTTTTTGCCACGCTGAAAAAAGAAGAAATCTGTGGCGCGGAGTACGCGACACTCGACGAGGCTCACCGGCACATCGGTCGTTTTATTGAAAAGATCTATAATCCGATCCGGCTGCATTCCAGCTTAGACTATCGCAGCCCGATCATGTTTGAAAACCAACAGACCCAAACCCTCGGTCCCAATCCCCCCACCCCTGTCCAAACCAAGGGACGCATTCCAAAACGGGGGGAGACTCGAACCACACTAAACTACCAATGGTCATAATGAATTCTCTCGGCATTGAAACGCTCGGGTGTTGGTTTTTGTTCTGCGGGATAGCCGATGGAGATGAGCGAAACAGGAATGATGTGTTCTGGAAGCGTTAAGAGTTTTTGTATTGGTTCGATACGGTTTGCTTCCGGGTAAATGCCTATCCACACCGCGCCTAATCCTTTTGCGTGCGCGGCGAGCAGCAGATTTTGCGTGGCGGCGGAGCAATCCAACATCCATCGGCCTTTGTATTTTTCAAGCGTGGGATCGCCGCATATTAGAATCGCTGCAGGCGCATTTGTCAGCATTTTCGCGTAAGGATGAAATGCTGCAATAGCGTCGAGTGTCTGACGTTCTTTGATGACTACAAAATGCCACGGCTGCGCATTCCCTGCGGATGGCGCCATCATAGCAGCGGCTAATAGTTCGCGGATAATGTCATCCGAAACCGGTTGGCTGGTGTATTTGCGTATGCTTCGTCGAGTGTGAATCGCTTCGATAGCGTCCATGATAGACCTCGCTTAAGAATTATCAAATGTCTTCAACCAAGAGCAGCTTCGCGACATCGGTCAGCGCTTTTGCCATATGCTTACCTTTCTCTCCTGCCGGGATGAACAGACCATCGCCGGGTTTAAAGGTCACAATGGTTCCGCTGAAGTCGATTTCCAACTCTCCTTCAAGAAGCATCCCAATATGACCTCTGGTGCACCAGTCAGGTTCCACGAATTCCTTGGAGAATTCGACAAGCCGGAGTTGTCGTCCATTTTGCTTGTAGGCTTTGAAACGTGCGCCAGGCATGGGTACTGTCCATGGGATGGAATCAAAGTCAACGCGATAGTCTTCCATTGTTTTCTCCTTCAGTTATTTTCTTTTAAGCACCAGCGAGTCGCCTTGCGCATCAAATCCCAGTCGGAACCTCTGTCGAACAATTCGTCAGCAGTTTCGACGCTGTCCCGGTCGCTGTCTTCTTCGATTTCAGGATGAGTTCCGATAAGAAATACGCGCCCTTCTTCATAGTCGAATGCCAGTATTGCAGGTTGATTCACGGCGTCGTATTTTCCCAAGATGGTGACATTCGCGCCTGAATTCGGCAATAGAATCGGACCCCAATAATAGAGCATCCAAGCGGTATCCGGTTCGGACTGCGTAATGAAATGCAGCGAATCGGTGACGTTCACTTGGCACATTCCATAATCCGGATGCGGCACGATAGCATCCATCGGCCCTCGAGCGGAACCTTCGAACAGGCACAAAGGCGTCATATCAAGTTGGTTGCCTTGCCAGTACACTTCTTCTCCGGCAAAGTACGAACCGCCGCAAATGCCGATATAGCCTCCGCCATTTCGAACGAAATCTCGAATGGCTTCTTTTCCGACGGAAGAAATATCCTGCGAATATTGGTACATATCGCCGCCGGGGATGCACAAAACGCGGAAGGTGCTTAACCCTCGTTCATTCAGATAATCCGCATCAATCAATGCTACGGAATAATTCATCCATTGGAACATGTTCTTCAGTGCGCGCACGGATTCATCCCAAGCGCCTTGGTCGGAATAGAGAGCAATCGTTGCGCTCTTCTCTGCGTTCTTATCGTTCTGGCAACCGATAAACGGCAAGAGAAGACAAAACATGCAGAACCATTTTGCTTTCAACGTCATTTCCTCCCCGATCTACTCAGAAACGATATAGGCATAAAGCAATTGATCGATGATTTTTCCGTCTTTGATGGCGCTTCGATGCATTCGACCTTCGAGAATATAACCGGCTTTCTCCAAAACTCGAAAGGATGCATGATTCCATTCGTAAGGAACGGCATAGA
>CAZADO010000034.1:0-21745 GCA_964483885.1 uncultured Alphaproteobacteria bacterium
AGACGATTGTCGAGGCGGGAGCAGTCTTTTTAAATCCCGGATGCGGTCCCTGCATGGGAAACCACGAAGGCATTCTCGCCGACGGCGATGTTTGCATTTCTACATCCAATCGGAACTTCCGAGGTCGCATGGGAAATCCAAGTGCAGAAATTTATCTGGCTTCACCCCTTACAGTTGCCGCCAGCGCAATCGCCGGTGAAATTGTCGATTTCCGCGATTTATAATGTTTGAAACACTTTTTTTATAAAGGGGAGTCTCATATGCCTTCAATAAAAATCTGGTTTCATGCCACACGTCCCTTTAGTTTTACGGCTTCGTTGACGCCTGTTATTGTCGGTACCGCGCTCGCAGCTTCGCAGGGACATTTTCACTTCCTCTACTTCATTGCTGCTCTCTTCGCCGGTTTATTCATCCATGCGGGCAGCAATCTTTTTAATGATGTTTTCGATTACAGAATCGGTGCGGACACGAAGCCGACGGATGGCTCGGGATTGCTCGCAATGAAAACACTGACTCCGCGTCAAGTTTATCATGCTGGATTGCTGATGTTCCTGCTGGCTTTTCTTATTGGCATCTATTTGGTGGCCGCGCGCGGCTGGGTTGTCGTTGCCCTTGGAATAACCGGACTTGTCGGAGGCTATTTCTATACAGCCGGGCCAATCCATCTCAAATACCGCGCCTTAGGTGAATTAATCATCTTCCTCCTTTTTGGCGTCTTGATGGTTTGGGGTGGATGGTACGTGCAAACGGGTGTCCTCTCATGGGAGCCACTGATTGTCAGCATTCCTATCGCTCTTTTAGTTGCGGCTATCGTAAATGTGAATAACTTGCGCGATGTCCTGACGGATCAAAAAGTCGGCTTCAAAACACTTGCTATTCGATTCAATCGCCGAGCGTCGTCGATGTTTTACATTGCCCTTGTTGCATTAGCTTATGTTTCTTTGGCAGCTATGGTTATTCCCGGTATCGTCAAATGGCATGTCTTTCTTGCGTTGTTGTCCATACCAGCCGCGATGAAAGTGATTCATGTCGTTCGTTCATCCGTAGATAAACCAGCCCCACGATTAGCAATGGCTGACGTTCTTACCGCTCAGCTTCACATGCAATTCGGATTACTGATGACCGTTGGGATTCTATTGGGCAAATGGCTATAGCGCCGCTGTGAAAAAAAACTAAATGAAAGTATCGAAATTCACTTTCCGTCCCATTCCAACCATCCGGCGCACGGTTCTTGAGCAATCGGCTCTATTTTTCTCCGTGCTCCGATGGACAATTTTAGCGACACTGATTGGAATCATCACGGGTGCGTCAACTTGGGCGTTCATCTCTTTGCTGGAATGGAGTACGGGAGAAACAAGTCGAATGGCTTACTGGTTCCTGCTGGCGCCGGTAGGCATGGTACTTTCGGCTTTAACCGTTCGATGGCTTGCTCCCGATGCGGAAGGGCACGGCACGGAGAAAGTAATTGATGCGGTTCATCGTTTCTCGGGGCGCATTTCTCTCAAAATCGCTCCGGTGAAAACACTGGCGACAATCATCACTCTCGCCGCAGGCGGCTCGGCAGGAAAAGAAGGCCCGGCGGCTCAGATTGGCGGTTCACTGGCGTCCGGAGTAGCGCGGCTCCTGAATCTATCTTCGGATGACCGAAAAAAAGTTGTCATTTGCGGCATCAGCGCTGGCTTTGCTTCTGTCTTCGGTACACCCATCGCCGGAGCGCTTTTCGGTATCGAAGTACTTTTCTTAGGGCATATTCTCTACGAAGTCCTGGTGCCTTCTTTCGTGGCGGGCATCACCGCGTTTCAAGTTTGCCGGTGGCTTGGGCTTACCTATGTGACGCAGAAAATCGCCTTTGTGCCGACGTTCACCGAGGGTTTCTTCTTTCAAATTATTTTGACCGGCGTCGCGTTCGGTATTGTGACGGTGCTTCTGATTGAAGCGTTCCGATATATCCATCGCTATATGCACCGGTTGATTTCGAGTATGCTTTTGCGAGCCTTTGTCGGCGGTGTGATTCTTGTCGGTCTGGGTTTTATCTTTGGGCAACAGATATTGGGACTGGGAACCGATGAAATCGCTCAGGCGCTCTCCGGTGGCCATGTTCCGCCGATGAATTGGTTGGGAAAAATACTGGCGGTAGCGGTAACGCTGGGCTGTGGCGGTTCCGGCGGAGTCGTAACACCTGTTTTTTTCGTCGGCTCGAATTTCGGCAATTTTTGGGCATCGGTTATCGGAGCGGATCCGATGACCATCGCCGCGATTGGAATGACCGCTGTTCTTGCGGGCGCAGCGAATACGCCGATTGCCGCATCTATGCTCGCGATTGAGATGTTCGGCCCTGCGATTGGCCCTTACGCGGCGATGTGCGCTGTGGTGAGTTTTCTCATGTCCGGTCACCGCTCGGTCTATCCGAGTCAAGTTTTAGCGGCCAGTAAAAGCGAAGCTCTGCGCGCGCGCGTTCAACGACCACTGGGTGCTGGTCATTCCCGTGTATCAGATACCGCATTCAAAGATGTCGAACAAGCCATTTCACTCCCCCGAAGAATCTGGCGCTTCATCACCAAAGGAGAATGGTGGCGTCGCGGATGATGAGGTTTCTAATACCTATCAGCATTTTGGCCTTTATGGAGATATCTTATGTCTAACAGCACAACCGGACATGTTTGGAAATATGGTGATAACGTGAACACCGACGTTATCTTTCCCGGCAAATACACCTATACCATCAACGAGCCGAAAGAAATGGCGAAACACGCTATGGAAGACGAGGATCCGGATTTCGTGAAGAAAGTGAAGCCCGGAGATATTATCGTGGCGGGAAAGAATTTCGGCTGCGGTTCCTCGCGCGAACAGGCAGCGATTTGCCTCCGGGAAGCCGGTGTCGGCGCTGTCATCGCCAAGAGCTTCTCCCGCATCTACTTCCGAAATTGCATCAACATCGGTCTTTTGGCCGTCACATCGTTAGAAGCGGTCGATGCGATTCAAGCAGGTGACGAAGTCACGGTTGATTTCAAGAAAGGCACTATCACAGCACCTGCTGGAACCTTCAAATTTCCCCCTCTACCTGAAATGATTTTAGGTATCGTTGAAGCCGGTGGGCTCATCCCCTATACACGTAAACGGCTTGGAAAATCCTAATACTTTCAAGCAACAAACGGACAAGGCGGGCCTTGACCCTACGACTTGCCGCGGCATGCGTCCCGCGTGCCCGGTACCACATAGACGCTAATCTTTAAATGCGAGAAGAATCTGCTCCTAAAACAAATGCTATAAAAACTTTATTTTTTGCTTGACTTTTGAACATCTGTTCATTATATTATATTCCAGGCGCGTATAACAAGATAGCGGAAAAACGGATCACACTCTATCAAAGGAGGATTTCGTTTGGAACTTAATGATAAACAGAAGAATGCGCTTGACTTCATTGTCCGGTACCTGCGAGAACATGACCGCCCTCCCACTTTGCGTGAAGTCGGCAAAGCAATCGGAGTCTCTTCCACCAACGGAGTCCGCTACCTCATCGACGGCCTAATTTCGAAGGGGTATTTATCTCGGAGTCCATCCGTTTCGCGGGGAATTTCGCTAACGGACAAAACGATGCGCCAGCATGGTTCATTACGAATGGTTCCTTTAATTGGTCGAATTGCGGCAGGTTCCCCCCTTCTCGCTGAGGAAAACCTCGAAGGACAAATTGCGGTAGATCCCAATCTTATCGGTAGGAGTGAGACGTTTGCGTTGAGGGTAAAGGGAGAGAGTATGCGGGATGCGGGAATTATGGATGGCGATGTTCTTTTTGCGAGGCCTCAATCCAGTGCGCAAAAAGGTGATATTGTCATAGCGCTTCTCGATAATGAAGCGACCGTCAAATACTTTCGGCCTGAAGGAAATCGTATCTGTTTGCAGCCCGCCAATCCGAAATTTTCCCCGATTTTTATCGATAAAAAAACGCCCGATTTCCGAATTTTAGGTAAGGTCATCGGGCTAATGCGAAAAATGTAAATTCAGGCTAGGCGAAAACTCTTTGCGCGAGAGGTGAGGGCACCCACTCGCGGCGGAATTTAACTGGAGGACGCGGCTCGGCGGCAGGAATATTATTTGTCTATAATTAAGGTCACTGGGCCGGTGTTGGTCAATTCAACCTCCATTCTGGCTGCAAAAACACCTGTTTCCGTCGGGATGCCTCTTTCTCGCATTTTTACAGCGAATTTTTCGTACAGCTCCTCAGCTATCTCAGGTGGCGCTGCGCCGATGAAACTTGGGCGTTTTCCTCTTCGGCAATCACCGAAAAGCGTGAATTGAGAAATAACCAGCGCGGCTCCGCCGGTATCTTCAAGCGACCGGTTCATCTTCCCTTCATCATCTTGAAAAATGCGCAATCCTGCGCATTTCTCGACCATCCATGTCACTTCAGTTTCGGTATCGGTCGGAGCGACACCAAGAAGGATTAGCAAACCCTCCCCGATTTTGCCGACCACCTTTCCATCGACTCGAACTTGCGCCGCCGAAACCCGTTGAACCACTGCTTTCATCGTTCTTGCCGCATCCTACGGTGTCGAATCCTCACGCTTATGCCCGGCCACTGTAATCAGATGCCCCATTTTGTCTCGTTTTGTTTCCAAATAATCGCGGTTGACTTCCGTCGGATCGATTTCAATCGGGACGCGTTCCACAATTTCCAAATCATGGCCTTTAAGGCCGACAATTTTTTTCGGATTGTTCGTCATCAAGCGAATTTTTCGAATGCCCAGTTCATGGAGAATCTGCGCTCCAATGCCGTAATCGCGCAAATCGGCTTTATAGCCAAGATCAATATTTGCCTCCACCGTGTCTCGCCCGCTGTCTTGAAGTTTATAGGCTTGAAGCTTGGCCGCTAAACCAATTCCCCGCCCCTCTTGGCGCATGTAAAGTACAACTCCCCGTCCTTCCTTCTCAATCATGCACAACGCTGTGGCTAATTGATCTCCGCAGTCACATCGCATAGAACCGAACACATCTCCCGTCAGACATTCTGAATGCACTCGAACCAGCACCGGCTCAGGCCCGCTGACATCGCCCTTCACAATGGCCAAGTGATCCTTCTCTTCGAGAATATCCCGGAAATGAATCAGTTTGAACTCGCCCCACAACGTCGGGAAACTCACCGTCACAACTTTTCTGACGAGTGTCTCGGTACGCTCGCGATAGGCAATTAAATCTTTAATCGATATGATTTTCAAATTGAAGCGTTTGGCAATTTTGACAAGCTCAGGCAAGCGAGCCATGGAACCGTCTTCCGAAAGAATTTCGCACAGGACACCCGCCGGATAAAGCCCGGCCAAACGCGCCATGTCAACCGTGGCTTCCGTATGTCCCGCGCGGCGCAGCACTCCCCCATCCCGCGCTTGTAAGGGATGAATATGGCCGGGTCTCGCGAAATCCTCCGGTTTCGTTTCGGGATTGCAAATCGCAAGAATCGTCCGCGCCCGGTCGTAAGCGGAAATTCCCGTCGAGGTTCCATGCCGATAATCAATCGAAACTGTAAAGGGAGTTCCCAGAAGCGCCGTGTTGTCGCGAACCATCGGCGGCAGAGCGAGCTCCTTTGCGCGTTCCTCGGTCATTGGAGCGCAAACCATCCCTCGTGCATGCTTCGTTATAAAATTGATGGAATCGGGCGTAACCTTTTGCGCAGCCTGAATGAAGTCGCCTTCATTTTCGCGGTCTTCATCATCGACCACAATCAGCATCTTGCCCTTCGCAAAATCCTCTATCGCATCTTTGATATTATCCAGAACGATTTCCATTTCCTGTCCAATAATTTTTCAGGTCTTGAGTAATTTCTCGACATATTTGCCGATAACATCAACTTCAATGTTGACTTTCGCCCCTGCCTGTAAATTCTTCAGTGTCGTTACTTCCCATGTATGTGGAATCAACGCAACCATCGCACGCAATCCGTCGATTCTTGCGACGGTTAAGCTCACCCCATTAACTGTGATAGAACCTGTCGCGACCACGTATTTCGCGATTGCTTCCGGCAGCAATATTTCCAATTCTCGTTTTAAAGTTCCCGTAACAACTCGGCGCACGGAAGCAACAGCGTCCACATGTCCCTGCACCAAATGCCCGCCTAATCGATCCTCGGCTCGCAAAGGTCTTTCCAGATTCACAAAATTTCCGATGCGACAATCATTCAGAGTCGTTTTACGCGCTGTTTCCTCCATGATATCGCACTCGAAACGATGCGAGTTGCATTTCACAGCCGTCGTACAAACACCATCTATAGCAATACTGTCACCGACAGCCAATCCGGATGTGACATGCTCGGCGGCAACGCCAATACGAAGGACTTGTTCGCGTCTTTCGACGGAATCAATCTTGCCGGTTTCCTCGATTAATCCGGTGAACATTTCTCAAGCTCCAACCAAAGATCCTCTCCAATAAATCGAGTTCGTCGCCATGAAAATTCCGGCATAGCACTCAGAGAACGCAAATTCAAAGCTCCCACACTGGCGACACCATCGGCTCCAAGGAATTTCGGCGCCATCGAAATGATGACTTGATCAACCTTTTTTGAAAGCAGGAACGAACGATGAACCGACGCGCCGCCTTCGACAAGCAACGACTGAATATTCAATTGTGCCAATTTCCGAAGCGCCGCGTTTACGTCAACGATCCCATCTCGTGTCGCGCGAATTACAAAGACACGAGCTCCGGTTTGTTCGATGGCGTTTCGCTTCTTCACTGGCGCTTTTTTTGTCGTCAGCAAAATCGTTTTTTCAGGTTCCGCTTGATGGAGAATACGTGCTTTTATAGGTATGCGTAAGCGAGAGTCGAGAATAATTCGCTGAGGATTTCGTCCGCGCACAAGACGAACTGTCAGCTCCGGATTATCCTGAATCACCGTCCGGACGCCAACAAGAACTGCGTCGAGATGCGAGCGCAAGCGATGGACTTCTCGGCGCGCTTTTTCACCGCTAATCCATCGGGATTCTCCCGACGAAAGCGCTAAACGTCCGTCCAATGTCTGCGCCATTTTCATGACTATCCACGGACGTTTCTGTGTCACCGAAATTATATAAGGCGCATTGAGTTGTTGTGCTTCGTTCTCAAGCACACCGGTTTGGACTTCTATTCCGGAATTTATGAGCTCTTTGACGCCTTTGCCTGCGACGAGCGGATTCGGATCAATACATCCGATAACCACACGTCGAATTCCGGCGGCTTTAATCGCTTCCGTACAGGGAGGAGTTTTCCCATGATAACAGCACGGTTCCAAATTCACATAAAGAGTCGTGTCTATGGCTCGCCGTCCGGAAAGCTTCGAAAGAGCGACAACTTCGCTGTGCGGGCCTCCAAAAAATCCGTGATAACCTGTCGCGATAACTCGGTCGTTTTTAACAATCACAGCGCCGACGAGAGGATTTGGGCTCGTCCGTCCGCGTCCGCGCAGAGCTTGCCGGAACGCCAGACGCATGAAATAGTCATCACGCTCGTTTTGCATAGACCTCTTTCACGATGCGATCCACTAATTCCGGAGGCTCGATTCCCGCTGCCTTCGCTGCTTTAGGAACCAGAGAATGTTGAGTCATACCCGGCAGCGTATTAAGTTCCAAACAATACGCCTCATTATTGGAATTCAACAAAAAATCCACTCGCGCAAAACCGCTACAGCCGAGTGAGTGATACGCATTTACAGCATCCTTTTGCATGCGGTCGCGCACAGTGTCTTCAATAGGTGCAGGGCAGATGTAGTCTGATCGACCGGATGTGTATTTGTTGTGATAGTCGTAGAAACCTTCGTGCGGTCGAATTTCAATCACCGGTAATGGTTCACCATTTAACATTACGACGGTCATTTCCCTACCATCAATGTATTGTTCAATCAGCACGTCATCGGAAAGATTCACGACCGCTTGCACCGCCCGCGCAATCTCGTTGGGCTTTCGGATAATCGTAAGTCCGACCGTCGAACCTCCGTTAAGCGGCTTGCAGACCGCAGGAAATCCTATTTCAGAAAATATGTTCTCAAGTTTTTCTTTCTTCGCGTTTTCAAATGGAACGACAATTCCCTTCGGAGTCAGAATGTTTAGCGGCTGCCAGAGCTCTTTCGCTTTCTGTTTGTGCATAGCGAGAGCACAGGCTAAAGGTGCTGAGCCTGTATAGGGAAGGCCAATCCATTCGAGCAAACTTTGAAGAGTTCCGTTTTCGCCCCAGTCTCCATGAAGAATCGGAAATGCTAAGTCCGGCTTCAGTTTCTCCAGCGCTTCAAGAAATTTTATTACTTGCGATGGATTGAACCCGCGAGAAGCTGCCTGTGGAGGAGCGATACCAATTTCCGGCGGTGCCATCGGCTGGTTTGCCGAAAACGTTTCTTCGGGCTGAGTCGGATTGAGTTTGACGACATCGTAGCCAGCGGACGCCAGCCATCCGCCAACGGCATCTCCTGATGCCAGAGATACGATGCGTTCCGCACCGTTTCCACCGCAGAGAACTACAATTTTCATATTGATTTGAATTTAGGTAGATGAGTTTAAAACATCAAGACCATCGCCGTGCGATCATCTTCAGCGGGATTCCCTTCCGAATAAATCTCCACCTCGTTATACATCACATTCAGGAGCTCTTCTGGCCCCCCGTCATGTGTCTTGATAATCTCTGTCAAAGCTTCCACACCAAATTCGCGTACATCTTCCGGATCTTTCGTCTCCACGAATCCGTCTGTGTAAATGACAAGTCGACCGCGAACAAGTTTCTCGACAATTCCTTGTTCATACCTCGCATCCGGGAAAACCCCAAGGATAACTCCACCCTCCGTAAGACTCTCCAATCGGCTTTCCTGATACAGGATTGGAAAATCATGTCCACCGTTCACATATTCAAGACAACGCCGCCGAGTATCGAGCCGTGCAATGAATAAACTGATGAACATACCCGGTGTTGCGCCTTGGCAAATAGCATGATTCAGCTTTGTCATCAATTCGGGCAGTGGTTGAGGCACTAGCGCCAGCGTACGCAACGACGCATGTAATTTCGCCATGACGAGCGCTGAAGCGATTCCCTTTCCGGAAACATCTCCCAGAGCCAGCAGGCAGCATCCGTCAGGCAGAGGAATCACATCGTAGTAGTCTCCTCCGACAATGCGCGCCGGAATACTGCGCGCGGCCATCTCGATCATCGGCAAACGCGGCAACGAAGTCGGCAGAAGTTTTTCCTGAATCGTGCGGGCAATAGCCAGCTCGCCTTCCATCCGCTCCTTTTCCGCTAAATCCCGAAGCATCCGCCGAATATCCGCTGTGAGCAAATTAAAGGATTCCGCGACCTGCCGAAACTCAGCTCCGCCCACCACTGGCACCGTGTATTCCAGATGACCCGCCCGCAATTCGTGCACGCCTTTTTCAAGTGAGCGAGCCGAGCGATTAATTCCCCCAGCGACACGCCATCCCACCCAACTAATCGCAATCATTACGGCTAAAAAGACGATACACAAAAAGTAGAAAGCTGCGCGCATTCCAAGATTCACCTCTTCTTCGGGATTGAAAATCGTTTCCCAGAGCCGAAGCGGTGTCAGCCATAAGATGTAAGTATATTGAAGCGGTCCTCCTGTTTGCCAGTCCACCCCATCAATTTCATTGATACCTGCAACTAACTCTCCGTCGAATATGCCGAATCTGCGCCTCGTTTCTCGCGTGGAAAGCCGATCGAATTCCGCTGTGGAATCCGAGCCAGCCGTCGGAATCACAACACTTGTCCCTCCAGCACTCCCCAATTTCGTCGAGAAGATGTGTCGGGTGGATTCCGAACCTCGCGGATAAATCGTAATATCGGTTCCCGCAACGTCTTTCAAACGCAGCAAAAATTCACGTCTGATGGGAATCCAACTGCGAAGCACGAATCCTTTCGTAGGCAGCAACGCATAGAGGCAGAGATCTCTTTCTTGAATGCCCATTGTCGTCCCGCCTTCTCGCAATTCCTTCGGGATGCGAACCGTATCCCCGGTTCCAACAATCGTATATACCCAGATGGAGTCTGATTCGAGTCCGACTTCGCGTAAGACATCGAAAAGAGCTTTCGGATAGAGCTCCATCTGAGGAAGCGACATGCGTTGGATACCCTTACCGGCTGGGCGTAAGTCATCCCAGAACGCCGGTCTTGCGGAGACGGACGTAACCCAATGATGAAAACGAACTTGCTGCTCATGGAACATATTCTTCGTCAGCGTCGAACGATAGCTTGAAATCATCAGATAGAGACTAAAGAGCATCAGCATCGTAAAGAGCGTCAGAGGGATTAAAGCTGTCAGGCAATAACTCCCTAAGAGCTTGGCTCGCACCTTCCCTATCCCAAACAAAATGACCGCTGTCCAGTGGTAAAATCCAAATACCCCGAACAAGATACTGAAAAGACGTATGCCTATACGTAGAAATCCAAAAAGCCCTGAAGCAATGCGTCCTGCCCAAAAACCGGCTTCGGAAGGAGGCGTAATGAATATCGCATCATTGACCTTACTGCCAATAAAAGGCGTGAAACCTACAATAAGTGCAATCAGAACCAGTAACGCCAATAAACTTAGGGGAAGTTCGCGAACTTGTTTCCATCGAATTCCAAAGAGCAGAACAATTAACCAAAAAAGAAGTGAACTCTGATTGTCTCCCATAAAGACAAACGGCAAGAGAGAAAAGAAACACACACCGTAGAATACGATTCGCTGCCATCTACGATGATTTCTGAGTAGTACGGGTATAATCGCAAGCAGAAACGCAAACATCGATGCGGTAAGCGCAAAGAGAATTCCGTGTCGTATGATTTCCGAAAAAACATTTCTCTTAAGAAAAAAAGATCCATAAATGTGCAGCAGAAAAACCAGTACCACAAAAGTACTCGCCGAAATCTCAAGCTGAAAACGAAATCCTCTCCCGCGTGAATTTCGAATAACTTCGAATCCAGTTATAAGCCCTAAGAATACGGCGGCCAAACATGTCATCCCGTGTCGATCTGATTCGGGAAGAAGCAGACCAAAAACCATCAGGATAACAAATCCTAAAATGAGCGGTCCTGTTTTTTCCAAATGGCGCATCGTTTACAACATCTTCTATCTATAGCGTTCGAGCTCTGAGAGGACGCGTTCCCGTCCCCAAATGGCAACGAGTTTCGTCAGTTCAGGCCCATGAAGCTGTCCGGTTAAACCGGCTCGAACTGTCTGCCAGAGTTGCTTGCCTTTCAACCCGGCTACTTTACCGGATTGTTTGCACGCATTTTTAAACTCATCGCCAATCGCGTCAAAATCCGTCCATTTTTCGGTGGGCGTTTCTTCCAGAGTTTCGCGTAGAGATTTCAGAAAGATTCGCGCTTCATCAGAGGAGAGCAGTTCTTTCGACTCCGCATCAAGCTCAGGATTGGGTGATAAAACATCGACAACCTGCTGTGCCGCTTCCTTGTAGGTTACCGCCGTACCTCGCAGGGTCGTCAGGGCATACGTCAGCTTTGCTTCATCGTGTTGCGTCAATAAATCCTTCGGAAATTGTTCATACACTCGTTTTACGTATTCGTCATTTGGCTTCTTTTTCAAGTATTCACTATTAAACCATCTCAGTTTTGTCATATCAAAAACAGAGCCTGACTTTCGCACGCGCTCCATATCGAAGGCTTCGATTAATTCCTCAAGAGAAAAGAATTCACGGTCGCCGGTCGGATGCCAACCCAAAAGCGCCACGAAATTCAACAGAGCTTCCGGCAATATCCCTTCATCGCGATAGGATTCGACTGATACATCGGCGCTGCGCTTTGAAAGCTTCGTTCGATCAGCATTCAACAGCAGGGGCAGGTGTGCAAATACGGGGATTTCCCAGCCGAAATACTTGTAGAGTAGCATATGTTTCGGTGTCGAGGTGAGCCATTCTTCCCCGCGAATGACATGTGATATGTGCATCTGATGATCATCGACAACATTCGCCAGATGATAGGTCGGAAATCCGTCGGACTTCAGCAGTACCTGATCATCAACCATCTCCGACTGAAAAGAGATATCCCCGCGCACTAAATCGGTAAAATCAATGCTGCCGTCTAAAGGAACTGCCAAGCGAATGACATAAGGCTCTCCCTTATCTTTTCGACGCTGCACGGTTTCCGCATCTAAATTTCTGCAGCGACGATCATACATCGGCGTTTCGCCTCGCGCGACCTGAGCGGCGCGCATGTCTTCCAAATCTTCCGGCGTGCAGAAACAAAGATACGCCTGTCTGGACGCGATGAGCCGTTCGATGTGACGCCGATATATCTCCAGCCGTTGTGATTGCACATAGGGACCGTAATTCCCCCCGGCATGAGGGCCCTCATCGAAAGAAATTCCCAGCCAATCAAAAACACTGAGTAAGTTCTCTATCGCGCCTTCAACGAAGCGACTTTGATCCGTGTCTTCGATGCGCAGAACAAATTTCCCCGCATGCTTGCGCGCGAACAAATAGTTAAACAAGGCTGTTCGCAAGCTGCCGACATGGATAAATCCGGTAGGACTGGGGGCAAATCTCAGGCGTACACTCACACAATTCTCCTATGTAATCTTCCGGCGCCGGTGTTATGCCGCCGGAGAAGTTCCAAGCAACGTCACGGCGAAAGCAGCAATGCCTTCACCTCGACCGGCAAAACCCATTCGCTCGGTGGTCGTAGCCTTGATAGAAATTTGCGACTCCGAAATTCTCAGAGCCGCCGCACGTCTTTTTTTCATTTGAGTGATATACGGAGCAAGTTTCGGCTCTTGGCACACAACGGTCACATCAAGATTGTCGATATCAAAATGATTCTTTTGGAGTAGTTCACCGACTTTTTCGAGAAGGCGTATAGAATAAATGTCTTTATACTGAGGATCTTCGGGCGGAAATTGAACGCCTTTATCTTTCAGGTTCGCCGCTCCCAGAAGGGCATCCATAATCGCATGCGTGATGACATCTCCGTCACTGTGAGCTTCGAGTCCCCAAGGAGATGGAATCTCGACTCCTCCCAAAATTAGAGCACGACCCGGCGTTTTTCGGTGAGCATCAAAACCAAAACCGATTCTCATAGCGAACGTACCTGCTAAAAAGAAAAAGGCTGATTTTCATTCAGCCATGCCCTCATTCCTCATTCAACTCCGGATTGCTGAGGTAAAATTCCGCAAGGGAGAGATCATAGGGGTGGGTAATTTTAATATTTCGCCGGCTTCCCTTCACAACGGCCACTCGGGAAAGCTGAAACTGTTCAATCAGAGCCGCGTCATCGGTGGCTTGAATCCCTTGAGCTTCCGCAAGCTTATGAGCTTCCTCGAACAACGTCCGCCGAAAAGCCTGCGGTGTCTGAATCGTATAAAGCATGTCGCGCCGGAGCGTCGCTTCGACGAATCCTTCCCGCACTCTTTTAATCGTCTCGACCGCAGGAAGAGCGGCTATCGCCGCACCAGCTTCAACGGCAGCACTTAGAACGTTTTCAATAAGCGCGCGCGAAACGCAAGGCCGAGCGGCATCGTGGACGAGGACAAAATCAATTTCCTGAGAGAGAGCATTCAGCGCCAGCCGAGCCGATTGCTGTCGCGTTTCCCCTCCGGCAATCACTCGCGCTTTCGCCGATTTTTTCACAGCAGCCTGCACAGCTTTGATAGACGATTTCGGAGCGGTAATGACGATGTCAGTAATTGCGGGAATGTCAAGAAAAGGAGCGAGGGCAAGCTGCAGCACATTCGAGCCGGATAGAGGCTGTAGAATTTTAAGCGCCGCCGAACCGAAGCGCTTCCCTTCTCCGGCCGCTAAAAGCAGAAGTCCTGCTCTCACAAAATCAGCATGCTGTCGCCGTAGCTGTAGAACCGGTATTTCTCTTTGACAGCATGGCGATAAGCTTTAGAGATAAGTTCCATATCCGCGAATGCGGAAACCAGCATTAGAAGCGTCGATTCCGGCAGATGGAAATTGGTCAGAAGCATATCGACGACTTTAAATTGATAGGGAGGATAAATAAACTTGTCGGTCCAGCCGGAAGCCGCTTTGACACCGCCATTGAAATTGGCGACCGTTTCCAAAATGCGCGTCGTTGACGTGCCGACAGCTACAATCTTTTTACCTTGTTCAATCGCTTTGTTGATCGTCGTTATAGATTCGGGACGAATTTCAAAATATTCCGAATCCATACGATGCCGGGCTAAATCCTCGACTTGAACCTGTCGGAACGTACCCAAACCCACATGTAAAACTACCGGAACAATATGCACACCCTTGCGAGCGATACGATCAAGAAGTCCCTTCGTAAAATGAAGTCCGGCTGTCGGAGCCGCCACCGCACCGGTGACTTGAGCATAAATCGTCTGATAGCGCTCTTTGTCTTCCAGACTCGGTTCGCGTTTGATATAAGGCGGCAACGGAGGTTTTCCGTGTTTCTCGACCAACTGGTTGAAATCTCCCTCATAGTGAAAGCGAACGACCCGACCTCCTGAGGTGGTGTTGTCAATCACCTCGCAGTACATATTGTCACCGATATGGATCGTATTGCCTGTTCGAACCTTCCGCGCCGGTTTCACCAGCACTTCCCAAAGATCATCCGTCAATCTGCGCAAAAGAAAGACTTCGATATCCGCTTCCGTTTTCTCTTTATAACCCGCCAAACGCGCCGGGAAAACGCGCGTCACATTGATGACCAAACAATCGCCGGAGGAAAGATACTTTATAATTTCTGTGAATTTCCCATCGTAGAGAGAGCCGTCAGCGCGATTGATAACCAACATACGAGAGTCATCCCGCTTTGAAGTCGGTTCCTGCGCAATATATTTTTCCGATAGGGTAAATTTAAAATCCGATAGGCGCGGGGCTGTTTGAACGCCTCGGGGTTGATAGGTGGATGTAGTTGACGGCATAACTTTCAGGAGCCTCCTTTATAACAATTTCTCCTGCGCATCCTCCGCCACTGGATACCCAAAATGTTCCAGTGCCAAGCGCGTCGCCTTTCGACCCCGGGGAGTACGTTCCAGAAATCCCTCACGAATCAAAAAAGGCTCATAAACTTCTTCAAGCGTCCCCTCATCTTCTCCTACCGTGACGGCCAGTGTTCCGAGTCCGACCGGGCCACCGCGATATTTCTCGATGAGAGCACGCATCAATCGTTTGTCCATCTCATCAAAACCTTTTACATCGATTTCAAGTAACTTCAACGCTTCGCGGGTCAGTGGAAGCGTAATACGTCCGTCTCCGCGCACCTGAGCCACGTCCCGCACGCGCTGTAAAAGGCGATTCGCCACACGAGGAGTTCCCCTCGAACGGCGAGCAATTTCATATAAGGCTTCCTGCTTAGCGGTCACGTCTAAAATCCGAACGGATCTCTCCAAAATTTGCAGCAATTCATCCGCCGCATAATAATCCAATCGGAAAGACATACCGAAACGAGCCATGAGCGGCGATGTCAAAAGCCCCGCTCGTGTCGTCGCACCGACAAGCGTGAATCGAGGCAGCGTCAATTGTAAGGTACGAGCGGCTGGTCCCCGGTCGATGAGGATATCCAGTTTGAAATCTTCCATCCCCGGATATAGATATTCTTCAACCGCGGAGCTCAAGCGGTGAATCTCATCAATGAACAGAATATCTCCGTCCTGAAGATTGGTCAACAAACCGGCGAGATCAGCAGGTTTTTCCAATACCGGCCCGGTCGTCACACGGATTTGCGAACCCATGCCGATGGAAATCAGATGCGCCAGCGTCGTTTTTCCTAATCCCGGAGGCCCATAGAAGAGACAATGATCCAGCGCATCTTCGCGCTCTCGCGCCGCCTGAAGAAATATTTGCAGCTGTTCCTTGACTCTCGATTGACCGACGAAGTCATCAAAGGCCGTCGGACGCAGCGACCGGTCAAGGTCTTGATCTTCGACAAGCGGGTCTCCTTGGGCGATTCGCGGCATCAGCTCACTCTTAATGCACGTTTTAAAATATCTTCCGTTCCCTGCGCGCCGTCTTTCACAGCAACTCGAACAACCTTTTCCGCCTGAGGTCGCCCGAATCCAAGGGCAAGTAAAGCTTGGATCGCTTCAAGCGCACTTTCATCTTTGCTTGATAAAACACCGCCGGCAATATCCGGGAATTCTTTCTGCAATTTATCCTTGAGTTCCAGTACTAAACGTTGAGCCAATTTCGCGCCGACTCGCGGAATCGCCTGCAGGCGGTCAACATTTTCCTCGATAACCGCGCGGCGTAAATCATCGGTTTGCGCTCCGGAAAGAATCGCCAGCGCCAGTCGCGGTCCGACGCCGGAAACTGACAGCAGATTTCGGAATAAATGTCGTTCTTCGAGAGTGGCGAAACCAAACAACTCAATTTGGTCATCGCGGACGAGAAGATGTGTCCAAAGTTTTATCTGTTCACCAAGAGCAGGTAGTTTCTCCACAGTGGAAAGAGACGCCAGGCACATCATAGAAACACTTCCTACATCCACGACAACTTGTGCCGGACCTCGCTTCGTCAGGATACCCGTGATCGAATCAATCATGTTCGAGCCCGGGATTTAGCCAGAATCGTTTCTGAACGCATACTGTGACAAATCGCCAAGGCCAGAGCATCGGAAATATCTTCTTCTCCATCATCGAATGTAATGCCAAGCAGTTTTTCCACAATGAACTGTACCTGCGATTTGGCCGCGGAACCGCGTCCCGTGAGCGCCATTTTCACTTCACGCGGGGCGTATTCAAAAACCTCAGTTCCTTCAAGCTGACCTGAAAGCAGTGCCGCCGCTCGAGCCTGTCCCAATTTCAAAGCCGTTTGCGCATTCAGACCGACAAATCCCGACTCGACAGCAATGCACTGAACTTTCTCTTGAGAAATCACCGTGCGCAGCTTGTTTAAAATCTGTGTGAGACGTGTTGCACCCGGCGTGGAAGGATTTGTTCGGACGGTTCCCGAAGTTTTGTAACGGCGAGTTTGTCCTGTTGTTTCTATCACCCCGTAGCCGGTGGTTCCGAGCCCCGGGTCGATGCCCATGATAATCATGGTTTTCTATTTCATATTCTCCATAACGGAAACATCAATATCGAAATTGGAAAAGACCTGCTGAATATCGTCGTGTTCTTCCAAATCATCCATAAGCCTCAGCAGCGTCGAAGCGTTGGAACCTTCCACTTTGACCGTGTTATCCGGAATTAAGGCAATTTCAGCAGACGTTACGACTTTCCCCTTCGCTTCGAGGGCGGCTTTTACTTTGAATAGATCCGCGGGAGCGGTGTAAATTTCCCAGTCTTCTTCGTCACTCTGAATGTCGGTTGCTCCGGCATCGAGTGCGACTTCCATCATTTCTTCTTCTGAACCCTGCGACAATTCAAGAGTCAGATAACCGCTCTTCTTGAACATCCACGCCACCGTGCCGCTTTCCGCCAGAGAACCGTTGCGCTTCGTGAAGATATGCCGGATTTCCCCGACCGTTCGATTTTTATTGTCCGTCAGGACTTTCATTATCAGAGCCGCGCCGCCGGGCCCATAGCCTTCATAGGTCAATTCTTCAAATGTCTGACCTGCAAGCTCGCCAGCTCCCTTTTTGATAGCTCGGTCAATATTGTCCGCAGGCATATTTGCCGCTTTCGCCGCATCAACTGCGGTCCTCAAACGAGGATTGGCATCAATATTCGAACCACCTTCTCGAGCAGCAATGATAAGTTCACGAATCAGCCTCGTGAATACTTTACCCCTTGCCGCATCAACTTTTTCTTTCTTTCTGCGAATTGTCGCCCATTTCGAATGGCCGGACATATCACCTCCGCGCTTTGATTTGATTTAACACAAGCGCCAAATTTTCGTTTCCCCTATGGGCGGTTCTTGGCCACCCAATCCCTGATATATTCGATGGGTACTGTCGTGGGCGTTCCCGGTCCGAAAAGTTTGCCCACGCCTTTCCCTTCCAACTCGCTGATTTCTTCCTGAGGAATGATTCCGCCCCCTGTCAGAAGAACGTTTTGAAGCTCTTTTTGTTTCATTAAATCCACGACGCGCGGAAAAACCGTCATGTGCGCTCCCGAAAGAATCGAAATCGCAATGACGTCCACATCCTCCTGCAGCGCAGCTTCGACAATCATTTCAGGAGTCTGACGAAGGCCCGTGTAAATAACCTCCATCCCCGCGTCCCGAAAAGCCGATGCGATGACTTTCGCTCCACGGTCATGACCATCAAGCCCCGGCTTTGCGACTAAAACTCGGATTTTCTTTTCCATAGGTGGGAATTTCAACAATTTCTTGAAATTAGGTACATTTTACAAACTATAAATATACAAAAAAAAAGGCCGGAACGCAAGTTCCGGCCCTGATGTGCAAACTTTCTATTTCCTCCTACTCGCGGAGGGATGTCAGGGAATATCGGCTCAATACCCCAACATGTTTTACCGCCGAGCCTCCCTACCTGTCGGACGAGACAGTGGAGTAATCGGAGATGTTGCCATCGGCCCGGTTTCATTGGATGCCGTCACATTATAAAAATACTTCCCCAAAGGAAGCAACACTGCGTTGACATCCGTGAACGTCGTGTCAAGTGCCGTACCGATTTCGTTGATTGGCTCCGGCGTGAACATCGGATCATCTGAGCGGTAAATCTTGTACGAATTCGCGCCGTTAATCCGTTCCCAATGAAGCACCACGTCCGGATTGTCTTCTTTAATGACCAACTCTTGAATTGGACTCAACGGAGATACGAAGAACATCGGCGACAAATAACCGCCTGATAAATTGAAATTCTCGCTCGACTGCACTCCAATCGGTGATGGTTGACCATACGCGCTGGTGAGCTGAAAATTCTCCGATACACTATATGCTCCACCAGCATCTAAAACCTGCTTCGCCATCATAAAATTCTCGCTCTGCGGTTGCGCTAAAAGCAAACAAGGAAGCAGCACTATCATGACGAAAAGAAATGCCTTTTTCATTAGTCTGTCCTCCTCAATGTGGCGGATGCAGTTTTTATTTGATTATCTGTTTGATTCGAAGCCATTTTCTCGACAAGGCTGCGTAGTTCGCTCAATTCCTTCTTCAACTCTTCATTTTGTTTCTGCAATTCCTGAATCGCAGCCAATGCAATCCCATCGGGATCAATCGTGGAAATACCGAGGCTGTCTTCGCCTAAGTGAAATAGCTTATAGAAATCCTGCGCCATCGGGCCGATGTGTTCGATGCTTGGTTCCTGAGATTTGTAGCTCCACTGCTTGATGGGAAGCTGCGCAACTTTGTCGAGTACTTCTTTTGTATTTACAAGACGGATGTTTTGTTTTTTCGTACTGTCGGACATTGCTGTCCACGCTGTGGCATTTGGAGCCAAACGAGCACCCAGCGTTTCGCTGGCATTCGTATACATTCGTACACCGCCGGAAGCGCGCACACTGAAACCATTTGTGCTGCACACACCAAAGGTATCGGCATTGGAATCAGACCAGACGAAAGAGCCATCGTGCCAAGCATAGGCATTCCGACCAGCGGCGAAGGAATATAGACCATACGCATGATTATTTTTTCCCCCCGGCACGACAGAATAGTTGTCCATTGCTGAGTTATGGCCTCCACCACTCACTACTGAGTAACTACCGCTGGCTGAATTGGAATCAGAAATGACGCCTCCGCCTCCACCAATGAATGCCCCTGTGCCACTCGCGCGATTGTACAATCCACCGCATATCGTAGCATAATCACTGCTGGCATTATTATCATAACCACCTAAGATTGCAGCATATGTCTCGGTTGCATCATTTCTGAATCCACCTGCCACAACAGAAGCCCACACTGAAGCAGTGTTTTCCATACCGCCGCCAATCGTAGCTCCCCACCCAGAGGCTATATTTTGGGAACCGCCACTTACAGTCGTATAGTTCGTGTCAGCTTGATTGGTATAACCACCACCAACTGTGGAATAATTGCCTCGAGCTTCGTTGCTGTGACCTCCTCCCACAGTAGCACGGTTGCCGCTGGCCGTGTTTAGCACACCTCCGCCGACCGCGGCATAGGCATTACTGGCCGTGTTGTTATATCCTCCTGAGGTCGTTGAGTAACTGCCAGATGCAGAGTTTTCGTAACCGCCGCTGATTACAGCTCCAGAACCACTGGCGTTGTTTCTAATTCCTCCTCCAATAGCCGAATAGTCTCCTGTTGTCGAGTTAGAATCACCGAGCGTCGTATATCCTCCTCCAGCAATGACTGAATAGTCCCCACGAGCGCGATTGTTGCGGCCACCGCAGATAACCGAATAATCGCCGCTCGTTTCATTGGCGCTACCGCCGCCTATGAATGAAGCATTGCCATCCGCCCAATTCGAATCTGCCGCTGAGCTGCCTCCGCCACCGGCGACTGTCGACCAATTGCCTCGAGCCGTGTTATAGGAGCCACCCCCAACGTTACTGAAGTTTCCATATGCTGTATTGTACTGACCACCGCTGACAGTTGAACCGCTGTAATACGCCGTATTGAGCAGTCCACCGCTGACGGTACTTTGAATATTAGTAGCCGTATTGCCTTGTCCTCCACCAATAACCGCGTCCTGACCATAGGCAGTGTTTCCTTGCCCGCCACCGATAGCTGTAAACTGACCTGAGGCGTTGTTTCCTGCGCCACCCGCTACGGTCGCTCCATAATATGCTTCGTTGATTCCTCCACCGCCGATGGTTGCACGAGTGTCCATTGCCAGGTTGTTATCACCGCCACCAATCGTAGATCTTAAGCCACTGGCTTGGTTGTAGAAACCGCCGTTTATACTGGAATAATCACTGCTGGCGGTATTATTCTCACCAGCCACAAAAGCCCAACTACCTGTATTGATATTTCCTGAGCCGATATTCCCTTTGCCGATAACGTTTAAATCACCTGAAATTGTGCCGCCCGATGCTCCATCAACCGTACCGACACGATAAGCATAGCCTACAGACACAATGCGACTACGTGGAGCCATCTCGGTATCACCACCTACTGTGATTCCAAGCCATACTTGAGAGTTGTTAAGGATATCATTCTCAAGGGATGTAATTTGTCCAAGACGAACATTGAAAAGCCCGCCTGCGACCGTCACCGAAGGACGTGTTTCTGTCCACACCAGATCCCCGCCCGTCGAATCGGTATAAAGTTTAAACGTCATAGCGACTGTTGTATCCAGCGCATTACCGCCGGTGTCCGTCAAATAGCCTTGATAATTGATCTGCTGCGGCACCGCCGCCGAGGCGGACATGGTTACTAAAACCAGTGTGGCCACGAGAAAAATAATCGCTTGTTTCATGATGATTTCCTTCAAATATTAATGACCCATTCTGTTTCTCATACAATAATAAGAATGTAACGCTTTGAGGAGAACTTGTCAATTCATTTTAAAGCTAAGTTGTAATTCCTTTTGCGAGTACGAATGTTACCCTTTATGCCATATTAATAGAGAATTACGCCGCCATATATCGGTCATTTAAAGTTAAAAGACCCTCTTAAGGTATTATATAGGAGAGGACACATTTGGAAACTAAGCACCCGTCATCGGCGGATGAAGACTCAGAATAAATCAATGGATAAAAAAAACCGAAGCACGCGCTTCGGCCTTTAAATACTGTTGAAAGATGTTTGAACAAGAATGCAATTTATTCTTGTATCTTCTCGTTTTGCATATTTTTCTTCGCATAAACCGCCCAAACCGCTCCTCCCACAGCAATGAACCCCATCACCGTCCAAAAGAACCATGTGGGAAGATGGAAATGGGATGCCTGATGAAACACAGCTTCGGCGAAACCCGGATAGGCTTCGATAAAAAGCTTCACCGAAATCCATGCGATTAA
>CAZADO010000035.1:0-14142 GCA_964483885.1 uncultured Alphaproteobacteria bacterium
ATTAGAGTTCTTCCGGAGTAGCTCAATGGTAGAGCGGGTGGCTGTTAACCACTAGGTTGGGGGTTCAAGTCCCTCCTCCGGAGCTATATTCTCGGACATACATATAAAAATACTTGAGGGTAATTGTTAATCCACCAGTAGTGGTGGATTGGGGATTCAAATCCTTCCCATGGAGCATGGTCACGGTTTATATCCTATACAGCAAAACAATAGATCGTCTATATGTAGGACAGACTCAAGATCTGTATAAACGCCTTCGTGAACACCGCGAAGGTCTTTCCTTTTATACGAAAAGGGCAACGGACTGGAAGTTTATCCATAGTGAGGAATACGAAACTCGATCAGAAGCAATGAAACGAGAAAAGCAACTCAAGACAACTTCAGGACGCAGATATCTAAGAGTAATACTGGAGGGTAGCTGTTAATCCGCCAATGCTGGTGGATTGGGGGTTCAAGTCCCTCCTCCGGAGCCATATTCGAAACCACGAACCACATAATGTTCGTGGTTTTACGTAATTATTTGAAAGGACTATTTTCTCATGACACTAAGTGCATTTCCTGACAAATCGAAAACGCCGAAAGACAAAGAGTTAACGGAAGCCTTAGGACGAACGAGTACTCACTGGGAGAAGCTTAAGGCTCTTCTGCGTTCTCAATACGAACCTCTGACTGAAGAATGGAAATTCTACAGCAAGAACTGGGGCTGGACACTGCAATTGAAACGTAAAAGCCGAGCGGTTCTGTACATGACACCACACAAAGGCTATTTTACTGCAGGCCTCGTGCTCGGGGAAAAAGCTGTGAAGGCTGCTCGCGACAGTAAACTGCCTGATTCCGTTTTGAAAGCAATCGACAGCGCAACGAAATACGCTGAAGGCCGAGGTATTCGCATCGAAGTGAAAACTAAAAAAGATCTCGATGTCGTGGAGAAACTCGCTGCTGTTAAAATGGCGAATTAAGTTTTTAAGGTGAGGGCAAAATGATTAATTCCATCATTCAGTTACTTGAACAGCGAAAAGCAACACGCTCGATATCTCAGGAACCATTGCCTGACAACATCATCGAGGAATTGATTGAAGCTGCACGATTGACTCCCTCCTGCTACAACAATCAGCCCTGGCGTTTTCTCTTTCTTGAAACATCGGAAGCTCTTACGAAGGGGCGCGATGCTCTGTCTTCCGGCAATCGCGCTTGGGCGGAACGCGCTCCGCTGCTGGCTGTGGGCTATTCGCGGCGTGAAGATGATTGCGTTCTGAAAGATGGTCGTGCGTATCACGAATTCGATTTGGGAATGTCCGTGATGAATTTGATGCTGGCGGCGACCTCTTGCGAACTCGTCGCCAGACCCATGGCGGGTTTCAATCCCGAAAAAATCAAACAGGCTTTTCAATTGGATGGCGATGCTCAGCCGCTGGTTATGCTTGCCATTGGAAAAGAATCCGATGATGAGAGCCATTTGCCGGATAACTACAAAGGTGTGAGTAAAAAACCTCGAGAGCGTCGTAAAGCTTCTGAAATTGTCCAGAGGTTTTAATTGTAAATAAGAAAGCGCCATATAATTGGCGCTTGAAATAAAAATACAGTTGTTTTGCCTGCTCGATCTACCTAATATTCGGACCCAGCATATTGCGAGGATTCAGAATCTCGTCCGTCTCTTCTTCTGTTAAAATCCCTTCTTCTAAAATAATCTCGCGAAGAGTTTTTTTCTCGCGTGAAGCTTTTTGGGCGACAGCTGCTGCTCGCTCATAGCCAATTCGAAGTGCCAGTGGTGTCACTAAGGCAAGGCTTTGCTCGACAAGCTCGGAACAGCGCTCGGCATTCGCTTGAATACCTGAAACGCACTTTTCGTTAAAAAGTCTGACACCGCGCGTTAAAATTTCAATCGAAAATAGCACGTTATAAGCAATCATCGGCATCATCATATTGAGTTCAAGCGGAGCATTCTGACCTCCAATCGTAACCGTTAGATGATTTCCCATTACCTGCGCTGAAACCTGAATCATCATCTCCGCCATCACGGGATTGATTTTTCCGGGCATGATTGAACTTCCCGGCTGTACCGGCGGTAAAGCGATTTCTCCGAATCCCGTGTGGGGACCGCTGGATAACAGGCGTATATCATTCGCGATTTTCATCAGCGCAACCGCTGCCGAATTCAGTACACCCATGAATGCCACGAGTTCATCCCGACTTGCCAGCGCTTCAAACCGGTTGCTTGCTACCCGAAAAGGGATATTGGTGTGCTGACGAATTTTCTCGATGACGCGGGCAGCAAATTCAGGATGGGCATTCAAACCGGTTCCAACGGCTGTCCCTCCTAACGCTAATTCCTCAAGGGATTCGAGATTTTGTTCGAGTCTTTTTATTCCATGATTTATTTGTGAAGCATACCCTGAAAACTCCTGACCAAGAGTCATCGGAACAGCATCCTGCAAATGCGTCCTCCCCACTTTCACAATATCAGCAAACTCCTCGCTTTTCCGGAATAGAGTCCCTTGAAAATCCCCGAAAACTTTGCGAAGAAAATCGAGTTCTAATCGGACAGCTATATGTATCGCTGTTGGAAACACATCATTGGATGACTGTCCCAAATTAACATGATCATTTGGATGAACCGGATGTTTGCTTCCCAGCGAGGAACCTAAGAGTTCATTGGCTCGATTCGCAATAACTTCATTGACATTCATATTCGAGGATGTTCCCGAACCTGTCTGAAACACATCCACAGGAAAATGCTTATCCCACGTCTCATCCTGAAGCTCTTCGGCTGCCTGAACAATCGCCTTTGCCAGACGTGGTTCGAGAATTCCCAATTCCTCATTGACTTGAGCGGCACACTGTTTCACCAACAGAAGTGCAGAGATAATCGGCTTCGGTAGTCGAATGTCGGATACATTGAAATTGTCTATGGCGCGTTGCGTGTGCGCACCCCAGTATGCCCATTCTGGGACTTGAACCGTGCCCATTGTATCTTTTTCGTTTCGAAAGTCCTGCATTGAAAATCTCCTGCATCCAGCTGAAAATCTGCATTCTGACGAGACTATAACATCTAATATAGTCAGGGTTGCTGGATTAGTCAAGCTTCCTCATATCCCTAAACCATACTCGCCTTTTGAAGCAGCGCTTTGACGATAAGAAATTCTACATCGTTAAAGGTTGGGATGGTTCTGCTCGGTAATCTATTCTCCTGAAAGCGTTTTCAAAATATAAATAGTGCTTCGTGCTCTATGAATTCATGGGCTGGCAATATGCCAGCCCAAAATTTTTAATATCCCCCCTGAAATACTCCAGAAACACACCGACATGACCATATCAAGAAAACTGGCCATTCAAAGGAAAGCGCCTCCTATTAATCACCAATGCTTATGCAATGTCCTGCTTAACATTGATACAATTAGAGATAGATATTTTGACCCTTTAGAGTATCTTTTTGACGAATATTTAAAAATAGCTATTAGAAGTATTGACAAACAGGTTAGTTCTCATTATCTTTCTATAGTGAAATATTTTACGAGGAGGGCTTGGTGATGTTGAACCGCAAATCTTTTCTACGAAGCTGCGGGATACTTGTCATCCTGCTGATGAGCTTCTCGATATCTTCTGCACAGGACATCTGGTCTGTCGGTGATGGTGACTGGAACAATCCCAATACCTGGAACCTCAATAGACAGCCGCAGTGGGGGGAATGGGTTCTAATAAACGTGGAGGACTCGGTTAGATTGGACCGCTTCGGGAATTGGGGCGCCGGAGGATTCTTCCGAATTGATGTAGATGGTACACTCTATCCGGAAGTTCAGCCGGATGCCGCACTTTGTGTGGTTTTGCAGGCGCAAGATCGAATTCAAGTCAATGCCGGAGGTCGCATCCTCGGTTACGATTTAGCCAATGTGAGACCCGCCAATATTACCGGAGTTTCCGGTCCCATTGCTCTTTGGGCCAATACGGTGAATAATTTCGGGGAGATTGAAGGCGGAAACAATTTTCAAGATGACTGGGGCAATGCCCGGTGGAGTTCAGGTCCTTCAGCAATACTTATCGGCTCAGCACAGACCATGAATTTCACCAACCAAGGTACCATCACCTCTGGCAGCGGCATCATGGGCGAGAATTTAACGACTATCGGTGGACCGATCTTTATCTGTGCTGAAAATAATGTCCAGAATAATGCAGGAGGCATTATTCACGCGGGAGACGGCTATGTTTCAGAGCCTCCGCCCGTTCCCTTCTCTTTAGGCGGTGGGGGGATTGTTGTTATCTGGGATGATGAGGAACCGGATTTTGGAGTATTCAATATCAATGGTGATGGGGGTCAGATCATCGGAGGTTGTGACGATGGACCAACAACATTCTGTGAAAACTTTACCAATTTCCTTCATGTTGTAGGCGATGATGACCCAGGTGCTAATATCTCCTTCAGCGGTCCCGGAACCCGAATCGACCAATTTGGTTTTGTACATTTCCTTTCCCTGAATTTACAGCCTGCGACCTCGATATCTCTAACGATGCTTGATGCTCTTTCGGTTCAAGCCAGAAGGAATTACTGCGGTGCTGTAACTTCCGGTCCTGCAAATGGTGGCATGATATGGATCAAGTATAGTCTCGAAAGTTTTGTAGATATGCAGGGCAATCCAAATGGAACCAATGTCTTGGTCTCAGAAAATGAAGACCCGGTGGGAGAACCTGCGTCTATACACTTCGAACATGTGGCGGAGCCGGCAAATGTGCTGCTGGATGATGGTGTTGACTTAACTGCGATATGCAGCCCCGATCCCATCTTTTGGGGAGTGAGACAGATCGAGACTTTCTCAGTGGGATACCTTTGTCCTGGCCTTCCCGATATTTATGCTACATCGGAGCCCTATCTTGTGCCGGGCTTGGGATTTCCGGGTGACACGGCTGAAATCTGGATGCGCTTTATCAATGTAGGAGAACGGCATGACTTCCGTATTCAAATCAGCGAGGAATTGGGATACAACTACTCACCCCATACAGTCTGGGTGAACTCCAGCTACGCGCCGGATACGACCTTCAGGATTTGGTTCAAAATACCGTATTCGGATACCGTTGGAACGACGAACAATATATGGATAAAGTCGGCTACGTATCCCGAAGGAGAACTCGCTGACTCCATAAACTGGAAAGTAGTAGTTGTCCCGCCTGTAAAAGTCTATCCTGAAGATGATTTCTGCGGCCAGCCCGGAAGCACAGATACTCTATCTGTCATCATCCGCAATCATTCGGAGTTTGGCGAGAACTTCGATGTCTATCGAACCAGTGAAAGCTGGTATGTTTACCCCGGCTATCAGAGTATTTGGATTCCCAGTCATAGTGAGGACACCGTTAAATTCTTTATTGACATTCCACCCGGCGCTCAATCCGGCGATACGAATTGGGTGGCGTTCGAAGCGTCTATTTCCGGAGGTCGCGATGACTTCTGGGATTCCGATACGACAATGGTTACGGCAATCCTCCCCCCTGCACCATCCGGACTCGTCATCATAGAATCCCATCCCGATATCATCTTAGCATGGGATCCAGTCCCCGGCACGCCAAATTACGAAATCTATACAGCAAGCACTCCTGATGGCCCATGGTCACCACTCGATACAACTTCCGATACCACCTATACGCACTCTGGAGTAATTAATAGTTACGAAAAGTTGTTTTACTATGTAACGAGTAGCGACTAACACCAGCAAAGAAATCGCATCAGAAAAAGCGAGGAGTCAACATGGCTCCTCGCTTCACATGTCGCGAGTTGTTTGATTGCTGCTTTTATAAAAAGAGACATTCTACCTACAAATATCGAATGTAATTGTTCAATTTATTAACCGGATTTTCTGCAAACATTGCTTTTATCCAACTGAATTTCACCAAGTAGGCCTCTGATTTACGTGTTATTACGCTGTCCATTGAAGAATTTCAAGCTAATACCGTGTGATACATTTGACGTCGTCTTTTCAATACCACGAATAGTTGTGTATTGTGGATATTATAGTCAAACGAATATCCATCCAAGAAGCGCTCTTCCTACTCCGGCTTGACTTTCAGAGAAATTCTGATAAATTTACAAAGATAAAATCTAATCTTTTTAACCCGAGAATGATTGGAGCTACAATGAATTCGCGTCTTGCACTCTTCACCCTGCTTATAGGATGGCTCATTGGAAGTGCGTTT
The DNA here is from genome assembly GCA_964483885.1 of uncultured Alphaproteobacteria bacterium. Lineage (GTDB taxonomy): Bacteria > Electryoneota > RPQS01 > RPQS01 > DYHQ01 > JAUXGA01. The sequence goes on from CAZADO010000035.1 coordinate 6,178, forward strand.
GCAGCCGATCCCAAGGGGCTCTCACCCGAACAAATCAAAGGACTCATGGATTCCTTTAAACTCGATGCAAAAGCCCGCACCGCGATAAATGCCGTCAGCAACAACGATCTTCGAGATTTAACTCTCAATCGTGAAATCGTTGCCGTCAAGGATGACATCTTTACCCTGAAGATTCCGACGGAAGGCAATACGGATCAGGAAAGCACCGGCCGCTGCTGGATGTTCGCGGGAATGAACCTTCTACGTCAGGAAATGATCAAGAAATACGATTTGGACGAATTCGAACTGTCGCAGAGCTATCTGGCTTTCTGGGATAAGCTGGAAAAAGCGAACGTGTTCCTCGAATTCTTCATCGAGAATGCCGACCGCGATTTACTGGATCGTGAAGTGGATTTCATGCTCGACTATCCTATCGGGGACGGCGGCTACTGGTCATACGTGACTTACCTTGTCGAGAAATACGGAGTTCTCCCCAAGAAATTCATGGGCGAAACCCACAGCAGCGCCAAGACCAATCGTATGAATTACATTTTGGATACGATGATGAGACGCGATGCTATGATATTGCGTAAGCTGGCTGCGAACGGTAAGAGTGACGCGCAGTTGCACGACGAGAAAATGAGAATGCTGGAGGACGTCTTCCGCGTTCTCGTCATCAACTATGGAATACCCCCTACTGAATTTGAATGGCGCACAGTGGATGAAGACGGTGTCGCCAGCGAGCCGGTTACCTACACACCACAAAAATTCTACAAAGAGATGTTCGATGTAAATCTGTCCGACTTTGTATCTCTGGCCGATTATCCCCTCCACCCTGCCGGAAAACGCTATTCGATTAACCTGACGAGAAGCATGGCTGACAAACCGGACAACTCGTTTGTGAACCTCACAACCGAAGAAATCAAAGCCTACGCATTGAAAGCACTTCAGGACAGCCAGCGAGTCTGGTTCGGATGTGACATGGGGCATGATGTTCACAGCAAGAAAGGTCTCATGGCTAAGGGGCTCTACGATTTTGAAGATCTTTTCGGAATCGACCTGAGCCTGACGAAAACCGAACGGCTACAGTATCGCAACAGTTCCAATAATCATGCGATGGTCATCACAGGCGTTGACTTGGTTGACGGAAAGCCTCGGAAATGGTGGGTTGAAAATAGCTGGGGAACCGACCGGGGAGATGATGGCTTCTTCACGATGACCGATGATTGGTTTGACGAATATGTCTATGACGTGGTTCTCCCCAAAAAATATCTGGAGCGAAACGTACTTGCCATCTTGAAAGAAGAGCCCATTCCACTGCCGGTATGGGATCCGGTCTGGCGGCATGCAGGCCGATAGATTGCAGGCAGGAGTATATCGAAATCACAGATTGTACATCTGAGACAAAACAAACATGTTTTCGATAGGAGTTACGATGAAAAACAGCCTAATTTTGATTTCACTGCTGTTGGGCGGGATTCATAGTGCTGTCCTTGGAGAGTGGATCGAAGCAAATTCCCCAATCGCCGGTTCGACACCGACGGTTGATGTCCGGAGCCAATCGGCGAGTACGTGGGAGATGGATTTCTCTATCCCCGGTTTCGTCCTTGAATCTTCCGTTCTCGAAGGTGATAGAATAGACCTGCCGGGCGAAATGATGGTCAGTGATGACGCGGGAATCGAGTTGCCGATTATCTCGCGCGTTGTTGCTCTGCAAATGTCCGGCAACCCGGAAATCGAAATCCTTTCCGAAGAATGGATAGAACTCGCGGAAGCCTATCATCCGGCGCTGGTTGCAAATGATGAGGAAACAACGGATTTCTATAACCTCAATTCCACCCGCGACGAATTTCTTCCTGAAGCGACCTTTCACGTCACTCCTCACCAAATCATGGGCGGCGTCTCACTGGCAGTCGTTCATGTTCGCGCGGCGAAATATAATCCGGTGCAGAACAAAATCAAGGTTCTGAAGAGCGCGGAAATTCTCATCCATGAAACCGGTCAAATGCTAAGTTACGACCGGCCGATTACCGAGACAACCGCCCAAGCTCTGCGTGCCATCACTCCCAACTGGGAACTCATGGGACTCGATGCCATCACCGTGAGAGGAGCTTTGCTCTACATCGTTGCGAACAACTCAACTGTACCCGCCGAGCTTGAAGAGCTAGTGACATGGCGCACACGGAAAGGCTATACCGTTGAAGTCGCCGGTCCTGCTCAAATCGGTCCGATGACGACCACCTATATCAAGAATTACATCTTCAATCGTTACAACGCCGCTGACCCGCCCTTGGAATTCGTCTGCCTTGTCGGAGACGCTGGAGGATCATATAATATCCCCGCCTACTATCGCGGCGGTGGTGTCGGTGACTGGGACTACTCGCGCCTGGATGGCAACGATCTGCTTCCGGATGTCGCCATCGGACGCTACTGCTTCGATACCATCGATGCTTTAAGAGTGATTGTGAATAAAACTTATTATTACGAGCGCGAACCGGCTCCTCCGAATGGAGGAACCAACTCGAATTGGTATAAAGCGGGAGGTTGTTTTACCGGCAGCGGATCGGGAATTTCGACCGTTTATACACTGCGGTGGGTTCACGAGCGGATGCTCGACGCTGGTTACATCAATGCCGATATCGACACGGTTTATTACATCTACGAAAGCGTTACCGAAAATAAAATTACCAACAGCATAAATTCCGGTGTGTCACTTTGGTGTTATCGTGGTTACTATCATATGGAAAGCTATGATGAATATGATATCAACCAGTTGCATAATGAACGGCGCCTTCCGTTTATGACAACGATTACCTGCGCGACCAATGACTTCGATGACGATAGCGGACTTGGAGCGGTGTGCAAAAATCTCTTGAAGGCGGGCACCACCTCCCATCCGAAAGGAGTCATTGGTGTCATCGGGACATCCTCGATCAGCACACACACACGATTCAACAACTGCCTTCTTGGTGGTGTGATTCAGGGAATGTTGCGGGAAGGAACGTATACCACCGGAGGAAGTTTAAGTCGTTCCAAACTCGAACTCTATCGCGGCTATCCAACAGACTCGACTGATGTGGCCGCCTTTTGTCACTATGAGTCTCTTCTCGGCGATCCTGCGGTGGATGTTTTCACGGATACGCCTGAAACACTCTATGTGAATAATCCCCGCTCACTTCCCCTGCCTACTAATACATTGGCGCTGACCGTCACCAACGGGAATGGTCAGCCGGTTACCGACGCCTACGTAAATCTGGTGAAAGACTCGGATGTGTTTGTAGGAAACTGGACTGACGAACACGGTCAGGTTGCCTTTAACTTCTCGACAACATCAGCCGGAACGCTTTTTGTGACAGCCAGCAAACACAATTGTCGTCCCGCGATTAATTACTCGCTCGTGGAAGCACGAAGGCGCACAGTTGCACCCGTATCTTCTGCAGTCAGTATCGATGATGATAACAACGGTGAGAGTCAAGGCAACGGAAACGGACTCGCCGAGCCGGGAGAAACGATTGAATTGGCTGTTCCTCTTATGAATTGGGGCGTTCTTATCGCCCGCGGCGTCCTTGCAATCTTGAATTCTTCGGATCCGTTTGTCGCGAGCATTCAGGACGGTCACGAAACTTATGGTGATATCGGCTCCAGAAAAACAGTTCGACCGCAGGACGATTTCGACTTCACAATTGCCGAATATGCTCCCGATGGATACGCGCTGCAATTAAAGTTAACTGTGGAAGATGTCGTCGATGGCTGGACCGGCGTTGTTCCCGTCATCGTATCGAACGCCAATCTGGAATATTATAGTCACACTCTTAGCGACGTAGGTAATGGAATTTTAGATCCGGGCGAGAGCGGCCACATAAGTTTCCGTCTTGATAACATTGGTACACGCAGAACGGAAGAAGGCATGGTCGCCTATTTGTATTCGGGAAACCCAGCGGTTATCATTACCGACAATATCAGTACGTTCACTACATCGTCGCCCGGCGGACAATGCAACAACCAAAACGATCCCTTCGGCATCACAGCTACCGACAGCGCTTTCCCGGGTGAACGCATTCCATTGACCTGCATTTTCCCTCTGACCAGCGGATTTGCAGACACGTTTCTTCTTAATCTTTACATCGGCAGCATTGCCTCGAACGCTCCCACTCCCCCGGACGGTTACGGCTATTGGGCTTTCGACAACACCGATACAGCCTATGCAAAACATCCTGTCTATGATTGGGTTGAAATCGATCCTCGCCGTGGAGGATCAGGGACGTCCCTTAATATCTTCGATGTTGATAGTGAAGATGATATGACTGTCGTGGTGGATTTACCTTTTACGTTCAAGTATTACGGAGAAAGATACGACGAGATTTGTGTTTGTTCGAACGGCTGGATTGCGATGGGAGCAGAACAAGTGGTGCACGCGACGTTCCGCAACTGGAACATTCCCGGAGCTCTGGGTCCTTCAGCGATGATTGCGCCTTTCTGGGATGATTTGTTAGTGAACCCTGCAAGTGAGCCGAATTACACTCCTCCTCGAAACGAGGATAGCAAGATAGCGTTTGACGAGCCTTCCTTAGATCGCCATCTGGACGATTGCGTACCGGATTTCCAGATTTCCGTTGACTGCGACGGCTATACCAGCCCGATACGTTCAACCTGTGGTGCGGCCGATGATTGTGAAACGCGAGAAGCCGAAGATCACATCTATGAAATAGAGATTCTCGAATCCGCCGCCTACAGCTTTAGTCTGTGCTCATCTCCGGGAGGTCCGCAAGCGTGGGATTCCCATCTTTATCTGGACGACGAGTGCTGTGCTATAAATCATCGAACACTAAATGATGATGGATGTGCCAGTAGCGGCCTTTCCGTCATTCCGAATCTTACGCTGACACCTCGAACATACTATCTGCTAATCGAAGGCTACTACCCTAACGACTGCGGAAATTATGAGCTCGTTATCGAGTGTCGAATATCCGGTTCGGGCGTTTATGCCTACCATGACACGTCGAACCACTGCTTTATTGTTGAATGGAGCAATGTCAACAAATACGATGGCTCGTCGCCGTATCCCGAAGAAACGTTCGAATGTATTCTCTATGAACCCGGCTATCCACAGACTCCGACAGGAGACTCTGAGATCCTCTTCCAGTATCACACATGCTCCAACACCCATGACGTCTATTCATCGAACAGTTATGCTACGGTCGGCATCGAAAATCTGGATGAGACGGACGGCGTACTTTACAGCTACTTCAATCAGGTAAGTCCGGCGATTCCCGGCGCTGCTCCTATGACGAGTGCCCGCGCCATTCTTTTCACAACGCAGAAACTTCCCTCGGACGTTTTACCAACGCCAATTAATCTCACAGCGATTCGTTCAGGCAATGATATTCGCTTGCGCTGGAGTACAACACACCAAAATTCCGGCGAGAATTCCTCTGGAGTGGTACGATACGAGATTTATCGAGACACATCACCCTTCTTCACGCCCAATCGCAGTTCGTATCTCGGTGCGACATCCGACACCACCTACCTCGATAAAGACGCACTGAAAAGTGACAAGTATTTCTATGTCGTAAAGGCGGTTGGACTCTCACCTTTCTCTTCAGCAAACGCGGAGTCGAAATAGCGAAACCTCTGCAAGCTGAAGGATTATTCCGTGACATAAACGTTATGCCGGAAAACATGACCATGTAACCACAAATCCAAATAATCTGCCAAATCAATCATATCGCTAACGAACCAAAGAGAAGGAGACAACATGCTGCGGACAGTTGTTACAACTCTTGTTGTCATGCTATGCTTCGCCACGCTCAGTACGGCATTGACACCCCTTGAACAAGTCCCCTTTCCGGAACGGAAAGCCATCGGACCTAACCAAACACCATCGGCCATGCCCGTGCTCCCACCACACGAGCTGCCGCCTCCCACCTATCACCTTGATGATGCCCTCGGTATCGCAGATACAGCGGGAACCACCTATTACGATTGGCAGCACAACGGCACCGTGGGTAAAATGATTGGCGTTGATCCCTACGGTTCGGCGCATGTTTGCTGGACAAATGGCTTTGATCCTCAGTACGCTACCCGCTATGTTTTTTACAACATCTGGGATCCCCAAATGGGTGACTTTATGTATCCACCGAATGCTCCGCTGCGGATTGATGCTTCCACGCGAGCGGGATTCATTACGACTGTCGTTAATGAGGACGGTTTCTGCTTCCCGGCATTCCACCAGATTTTGTCGGGTGATGATGCTCATGCTGCCGCCGCGATCGATTACTGCGCTTACTGCGGTGCCTTTACGACTCGGGAACCTACTTGTCTGGCACATAGTGAATTTATCTTTCCGCATATTGCTATGGATATCAATGGCGAAATCCACATCGCAACGCGCGAATGGGAAGGCGCTGATGTCGTGTACTATGCTCAAGGTCATCCGGTTTTCGACCAAGACGGTTTCGGCTTGGATATCGAGTGGTCAGACAATTGCTTTGTTGTGGATACGTCCAGTTTTATCAACCATGACATAGCTGCCTCTCGTCATTCGGAGCGTATTGCCATCGCCTACCTCGCCACAAAAACAGGTGATTACACAGGTGATAATGTTTACATCGTGGTTTCGGAAGACGCCGGAGCCAACTGGGGAGAACCGATTAACGTAACGGACTTTACACCTCCCGATGAAGAGTGCTTTGATGCTGGCGGCGAGCCGAGTGTGTGTAACCGTGATACATTGAAACCGTGGCTGGATCTCGCCATTATCTTCGATGAAAACGACTACATCCATTTGGCATGGGGGTCCTATGCATGGATGTATTGGGGAGATGACGGCGGTGTTGGACCTTTTACGTACTACTTTGCGGGACATATCATGCACTGGGGCGAAGACCACAACGAATTCAACCTTGTCGCAGACGCTTGGTACGGAAACAACGGTCAATCGGAATCCAACAGCTACAACTGCAATCGACCAAGCCTTGCCGTCGATCCGCTGACCAACTACCTCTACTGCTCCTATCAGCTTTTCGATACGGTTCAATATTCAGAAGCGATGTATCCCATGGCAGATGCGTGGGTAACGGTTTCGACGAATAACGGTCGAACTTGGGCACTATCAACCAATGTATCCCGCTCTGATGGAGGCGTAGGAACACCCGCACCCGGCAGCCGCTCTGAGCGCGATATTTCCATAGCGCCGCTGGTTCAAGACGGATACCTGCATATGGAATATCTTCTCGATCTCGATGCGGGATCTTCCGTCAATGGAAATGGAATACCAACGCAGAGTCCAATTATTTATCAGCGCATTCCGGTGGATTCTATTGCGACGACTCCCTTGCTCGATCCCTGCTTCGCATTGCATTGGGATTCAACCGGCTATCCGTGGGATTTATGTGGAGACGCGATTGATGACATTCCTTCCGTACCGCCATCGGAATTCCAGTTGTATCCGAATTATCCGAATCCATTCAATCCGACAACGACGATTCAGTTTGATTTGACTCATCGTTCGATAATGAATCTGAAAGTCTATAATCTTCTGGGACAGGAAGTCGCGAATCTGCTAAACGAGGCTCCGCTTTCAGCGGGAGTTCACACGGTTAACTTCAACGCGTCCGAGCTTCCCTCAGGTGTCTATATCTATCGTTTGACCAGCGAAACTCACACGGCATCAAAGAAAATGGTGCTGCTGAAATAACGCAAGCCGCAATGCAAACGCTCGAGGCGGCAGGTTTTCTCTTACGGGGAAACCTGCCGTTTTCGTTTCGGGAAGTTTGCAAATATCCTTTTGAATTCGTATAATGAATGCATTCGCAAATCAATTCAGGAGACCTATCCGTGAAACCCATTGACATTGATCTTCGAGAACCGCTCTTGGAACTCATCCGGCGAACATCGACAGTGCTCGCTCCGGACGTTGTGGCTGTAATTGAGCGCGCGGCAAAAGCGGAACCGGAAGGCTCCGCCGGTTGCAGCGCTCTACAAACG
>CAZADO010000036.1:0-3232 GCA_964483885.1 uncultured Alphaproteobacteria bacterium
GTGACGGATTGTTCCATTTGCGTCCAGCTTAAGAAAGCGTTCAGCAGAAGTCCGAAAACCAAGCTTAGAATGGCAACGGTTGAAAGATAAATAGTCAGCGTGCGTTTGCCCATCACGCGCCCGATAACCGCGATGGTCGCGGCATTTGTCGCAGGCCCGGCCATGAGAAAAACAAAGGCGGCGCCCGCCGATACACCTTTGAGCATCAGCACCGCCGCAATCGGAACGGACGCCGTCGCGCAAATATACAGCGGAATTCCGGCGACCATCAGCAGCAGCATCGACGGCAATCCCGGGCTGATTCGTTCCGCAAAAAAATTCTCCGGAATCAGAAGGTCTATAAGCGCGGCGATTAGAAGTCCTATCACCAACCAGAACGCAATATCCCCCAAAAGGTCATCGAAAGCATAATGAATCATCTTGCGAAGCTTCGTTTTCAGAGGTAAGCCTCGCATGTGTCGTTCGTGCGCTAACAAATCTTCATCGGAATCTATTTCTACTGACGATTCTGTTGTTTCTTGTTTTCGGCTGAAAAGCATGATGGCGACTCCGCCAATGACACCGGAAATGAACGCGGCTATAGGACGGAAGAGAGCGAAGAGCGGCCCTAAAAAACTGTAGGTAACCGCGATGGAATCGAGACCGGTTTGCGGTGTTGAAATCAAAAATGAAATTGTCGCACCGCGGCTCGCTCCCTGTTTGCGCAATCCCATCGCCGTAGGAATCACTCCGCAGGAACACAGCGGCAGCGGTACACCCAAAAGGCTCGCCTTCCACGCTGAGCCGATGGATTCTTTTCCGAGGTGGCGAACAATCGCTGATTTCGGAATCAGAAGATAGAGCACTCCCGCCAGCGAAAATCCGAGTAAAAGCCAGAACGCCATCTCATTAAAAAGCATGATAACCGTCTGGATATATTTCGTCAGTAGTTCCATGTAAGAAGTTTTTAATCTTTGAACATTCCGGCCGGGTTGCGCGCGATAGTTTATAGGTAGATTAACATAAATCTGCGCTGAACCCGGCTCGGCGAATGACTGATAGGCTTTTAGACTTTCCCTCGCAGTTTTTTTATGTCTGCGACGGTTCGAGTCAGTTCTTCATCCCAGCGAGGGATTTCCATAATTCCGGGCAATCTTAGAAAGCGTTCGTCTCGCAGAAGTCTGCGAAAAGCGGTCTTACCGATTTGCCCTTCTCCGATAAATGTATGTCTATCAAGGTGGCTTCCGAGCTCGCCGATGCTGTCATTGATATGAAACGCCTTCAAACGCGCAAGGCCGATAAGAGAATCGAACTCGTTCCAGAACGCATCCGCGCCGCGTTTGCTTTTAAGGTCATAGCCCGCCGCGAATAAATGACAAGTATCCGCGCAGATAGCTAATCGCTTTTTATTGCCTGCATTTTCCAGAAGAAACGCCAGATGCTCGAGCTTATGTCCGATGCCGTTTCCCTGTCCGGCGGTTGTTTCAAGCAGAATACCGGATTTCAAGCGCGAGGTTTGTTTGAAAATCCACTTCAGAGATTTCGCGCAATGCGCAAGTCCTGTTTTTTCTCCCGCGCCGCGATGCGAGCCGGGATGAATCACAATCCAGCGAACTCCTAATGCTTCGGCGCGTTTCAATTCTTCAACGAGAGCATTGCATGATTTCGCGCGCAGATTATCGTCAGGAGTCGAAATATTATTCAGGTAGCTGTCATGGATGAGTACGGGCAGACGACCATTTCTCGTCCATGCTTTTCGATAGCTTCTAATCTGTTCATCTGTCAGCGGCGGAGCGATCCACTGCCTTTGATTGCGCGAAAAAATTTGAAAACACTCGCATTTGGACGCCGCCGCGCGTACCGCTCCTTCATGAAGTCCTCCTTGAATCGAAACATGAGCGCCAATCAGCATGATTCATCAAATACGTTCATATATCAGCTTCACTTTCGAATCAAGCTGGCAACCTGCTGCGCGATATCTTGATTGTACTCAAAGGTCAATCTCTTGTAATTCACGATATCAACAATGGTTCCGATAAAACAGATGCCAGCCGTGAATAGGTATAAAATCCCCATACCGGCGTGCCCTAAAATGAACCGGTGAATTCCGGCAAATCCTATGAAACCGATAAGACACGTCAGCATGATCAACAGCGGATCCTTTCTTCTGGAACGATAGGCATTCGCAAATAGTTGCACCTGCTCATCATTCATATCCTTAATCAAACCCTGAACAAACGTCATTTCCATCCCCTCGAGTTCAGGCAAAATCTGTAGAATGTTCTGCATAGTTCTCTCCTTTAGGTTCTCGCATGCTTTATCGCAATTGTGCGAAGGAACGCTTTCTTAAGCAATGAAATAATTCGATACGTTAAAATAACAAGAGCGACACTTCCGAACGGATGCGTGTGAAATGAATTCAGAAAATCTCCATGCAATAGGTATGAAATCGAAAGTCCAAGCCCGCATCCCGGACAATGCTCGAATCCAAGCAACTTGAAGAGGCAGAAGCTGAAGTGATTCGAAGCGTACGGATTTATCAAGGCTAAATACGTTAATCCTGCTATCCAGACGACGGCTTCCCAGTCGATTCTTCTCAGAAAGCTGAAGATATTCCTCATGTTGTTGCGTTCCGAAAAAAACGTTGCAAGGTATCTATTCAAAAAGTCTTTTGATTTATGAGCTGTCAACTTAGGAGCATTTGACGCTTATGGCGACGCCGTCACCAATCGGCAGCCAAGCAGTTCGAAGCATCGGATGTAATTTCAATTTCTGGTTGTATTCCAACATCGCTATTCGCCAACTTTCTGCACTTGGCGGTAATGTCATCACGGGGAACAGCACATCATCGGAAATGAGCAAACCTCCCGGCTCCAGTAAATCGACTAACCGGTTCAACAGATTCGTATAATCGTTTTTATGTCCGTCCTGTACGATGACTCCAAAGGAATCCATTTTCTCTTGGAGAGTGGCTATGGCATCGCCAATTTTTATTTCGACGGCATCTTGGAGGTTAGCGGCTTCCACATTTTGACGGGCGATATTGGCAAGCGTCTCGTTGATTTCCAGCGTTACAACAGTTCCGCCGTATGATTTGGCGGCACGCCCAAGAACACAAGCGCTGAATCCATAGGATGTGCCGATTTCCAAAATGCGTTGAGGCCGAAGACTCCGCACAAGTACATCCAGCAACGTAGCCGCTTCGAAGCCCACCGTTGGTTGGACAGATATACTGTCCAGTTTGTTTCCATCG
>CAZADO010000037.1:0-2537 GCA_964483885.1 uncultured Alphaproteobacteria bacterium
CACGTATAGATCCCGGTGGATGGGTGACCGGCCCGATGGCTTGCGTGGGTGGTTTCCTCTACGCGGTAGGAACGCGTCAATGGGTGAGTCAGGACACAGGCCGCACGTGGGAGATTCGTCCCAAAGCCGATGGAGTTTTTGATGGAGGCGTAGCTTTTGTGGACACGCTTTACGGTTGGACGGGTGGCGGGAGGATTCAGCCGTCACAGGGATGGGTGCATCGAACAACGGACGGAGGATTGACTTGGAGCGGACGTCTCCTCGAAACGGACTATCCCATACGAACCGTGCATTTTATCACGAGGGAAATCGGTTTTGCGGCGGGGGGAAATTATGCGGTGGGTGTGGGAGGCATTTGGAGTACAAGAGACGGGGGCGATACGTGGCAGGAAGATGCTGCTGTATCCGCTGAATTAACCGTCATAGGTTCGCGTCGGGACAGTCCGGCGTATGTTGATGTTTTTGCAGCCGGGTTTTATCCTGATTTTGTCGGCGGTGTTTGGAAAATGAGACTTTTTCTTCCGGATACTACCGGTGCGGTTCTCGTTGCGCGCCCTGATACAATTAACTTTGGCAGCATTCTTCCCGGCGAGAGTGATACGCTATCTTTTTGGGCGGCGAATTTTGGTTCGCGAGCTATTACGGTTACTGCGTTAATCTATGCCAATCCAGTGTTCGATCCTTTGCCGGACGAAATTCCTTTCGATATTGCTCCGGGAGATTCGGTGGAAATTCCTGTGACATTCCAACCGGATGCTGTTGGAGTTTTCAGCGACGCTATTTACGTTTTGAACAGCGATAATCAAAGTGTCCGGGTGGTTTGTATCGGGGAAGGCCGGGATGTGGCGGCGGATTTCTCGGATGCGATACTCCCGAAAGAACCGACGCTCTCGATTTATCCCAATCCGGGGAATCCAAGTTTTCATATTTCGTTTTCCCTGCCGGCAAGGACACCCATTCAACTTGTCGTGTACAACCTTCTCGGTCGCCGAGTTGCGCTTCCGGCGGAGGGTGTTTTTACCGCGGGGATTCATCATGTGATTTGGTCAGGGGAGAACCTGCCCAGCGGGATTTATTTCGTACGATTGGAAGGAATCCCCTCACCACAAACGCGGAAGCTTTTCCTGACGAAATAAGCTTTGAGCGGCGCAACTTCTTCCGGAATAAAACACTCCAATAGAATAGAGTTCAAGTCTGTTGCTTGCTCTGTTGGAAGCTGTTCATCGCGCAAAAAAAAGTCAAGAGGTCTGACATGTCACGCCTAACTTATTTACTCATTTTCGCTGTGGGAATTCTGGTTTGTTTTCCTCTCGCTGGTTTGGCTCAGTGGGATGATGAAACTTGGGACGAAGAGTATTGGGAAACGGAAACATTCGTGAAGCGTCCTGGATTCGTCTTTGAAGGAGCGTTGCCGATTCCGCGCGCTCATATCGACGAGGCGTACGAAGGAGATTACGGTTATGGAGTCTCCGTCGTACTGACGAAGCTCGACTTCGGTCACTGGCGGCCTGTGAGCGATAAGATTCGTTTGCGCTACACCGAGGATTGGATGATACTTAAGGATGATGTCGTATCCTCGCTGAATTTGACCGACGCGCAAAAACGCGCGCGTCTGTGGGGAGTCACGGTCGGTTCGGGAAGCGCAGGTAAATTTGTCGGGGGAAAGAAGTGGGTGGTATCGGGTTATCACGGCACCTTTTTAGGACTCTACGGCTTGGAATTGAAACCCGCCGCGTTTTCGGCTCTTGGCGATTTGACCGCATCGCCGCTCAATGAAGAAAACAATCAGGGGCAATTCGGTTTCAGTAACGAACTCGCGCTTCGGTTCACCACACGGCATGTGGGGATGCAGGTGGGATATGAATTTGTCGAAGTGAAGCGAGCGCTGGTGTTCTGGCCTGCGGCGATTCATGGAGTAATTCAGGGCTTCGCGATGGAAGCGATGCCGGAATTCCTTTCGAAGTATGCCGGGCATGGCTGGGCGGTTCAGGTGTGTTCGTGGGCGTGGCGCATTGCCGTGTCCGCGGGAGCGCACCATCTTCAATCCTATCACACCGACTGGCCTTACGACCGCGAACGCCCGCTGCTGATGCAACGCTGGAAAGCCGGGCTGATGTTTTATCTGTAACGGCCAAAATAACGAGGTTGCCATGAGGGGAATTATCTGCGGAATCATGCTGGTGCTGGCGAGCAATGCCTATGCTCAATGGGAGCCGGAGGTGTTGCTGCATCGGCAGGGGGACAGGTTGGGCTGGTTCTACGAGAAAGTGGAAGGCTTAGGGGATTGGACGGGTGATGGGATTGATGATTTCGCGGTATTGAGTTTTAATACAGGTTATGATACATCTGTTTTGGATGTTTGGTGGGGTGGTGAAACTCTATCGCACGACCCAGATACCACGATCATCTTCCCAGATTCGGTAGTGTGCTTTCAACTTTGGAATACAGGGGATTTAACCGGTGATGAAGTGCCGGATTTGCTCTTAGGAGGGAGTCACTTGTTGTTCTATCAAGGGGGGCGTGGGCAGATAGAGCTC
>CAZADO010000038.1:0-5851 GCA_964483885.1 uncultured Alphaproteobacteria bacterium
GCGCGAGTATTGATATTGTGTTGGGTTGGATTCTGGGGTTTCTTTCTTGTAGGGAGCATCCTAAGCGAACCGTTCGAAACAGGTGGTTTGATTCCGATAGCGGTTTACCTTTTGCTCTTCATCGTTCCAGTTTTTATCGCGTGGCGTTGGGAGAGAATTGGCGGAATCCTATTTCTTCTTATAGGACATCTTGTCCTTTTTGGCTATCCTTTAGTGACGAGCGAAGCTTTAACGACGGTTATCACGGTTTATCTGACAATGGCTTTTCCTCCTTTGATAGCGGGCTTGCTGTTTTTTATTTGTGGTCGGAAATCAATCAGGATGCGAGACTAATATGAGCTTAACGAGAATTTTTCCCAAGGTGTTTTCAAGTGTAGTGGCGCTTGTTTTCGTTGTTCTGTTTACGACAGTGGCACACGGTGAAGGCTGTTTTAGTATTGTCGTGGGTAAGGACGCGTCCGCTGATGGATATGTCATCATGGCGCATAACGAGGATGACGGACCGCCACAGATTGTCCATCACCGTAAAGTTCCCCGCATGAAGCATTCGCCGGGCGAAAAGGTGGAACTTCTGAATGGCGGCGAGGTTGAACAGGTTCAGGAGACGTGGGCGTATCTCTGGTCGGAAATGCCGGGCATGCTTTTTTCCGACAGCTACATCAATGAATGGGGAGTTTGCATTGCTTCCGATGCCTGTCCTTCGCGGGAAGATTATCCCGAACTCACCGATGGCGGTATCAGTTTGATGTTACGGCGTCTGGTAGCTCAGCGCGCAAAGTCTGCTCGGGAGGGAGTTCACTTGGCGGGTGAGCTCGTGGAACGATTCGGCTATGATTCGTCGGGACGAACTTATATTATTTGCGATCCGGATGAAGGATGGCTTTTCTGCGCGATTAACGGCAAGCACTGGCTGGCTCAGCGTGTCCCCGATGATGAAGTCGCTGTCATCGCGAATACCTATACGGTACATGAGGTTAATCTGAGCGACGAAGAACATTTTCTCGTGTCGGATGGTCTCATCGACTATGCGGTTTCGAGAGGATGGCATAATCCCGATGAAAAGCAGCCGTTCGATTTCGCGGTGGCTTTTGCCGATTCTGAGGCTGCTTTCGATTCATCCAATTTTTGTCGGCAGTGGAGTGGGTTGCGCCATATCGCCGCGGATGTCATTCCGCTTAGTAGAGATCTTCCGTTTTCAGTTATTCCAAAGCATAAATTGGATGTCGCTTCTATCAAGGCGATTCTGAGGGATCATTATGAAGGAACCGAGCTTTATCGAAATTCACAGGAAACCGGAAACCCTCACGAAACAAGTCTGAACACCATTTGCAATAATACAACTCAAACCAGCTTTATCGCACAGCTTCGAAGAAATATGCCTATGGATGTCGGAGTCATGTATTGGGTATGTCTTTCAGCACCTTGTGCGTCTTGTTATATTCCCTTTCATTTTGGCATTTCGAATTTTCCGATAGGGTATGCGACGGACAGCGGCGAACCTTCGGAGGAATTCTATCGAGGCGAAGTCGAAGCGCCTTTTCAAAGCGATTCACTGAATACTTTTTGGACGTTTTCGAACTTTCACCATAAGATTGAAAGTGAGTATGCAGCGAGAATTGAAAATGTTAGAGTGGAATTTGATGTAATTGAGAGAAATGCTTTGTTGCAACAAGCGCAAATCGAAGAAACTGCTCTTCAGCTTTATTCCACTGAGAAAGCGACTGCCATGAGAATGCTGACCAATTATTCGCTTGAGGTTTATTTGTCTGCGTTGAAAGCAATGGCGAGGATACAGAAAGTGGAGTAGTACTTTTTCACTCAGCACTTAGGATTCTATTCAACTTTAAATGTCGGGAGGTTATTGATGCATAAGCTCGTGATGACCATACTTGTGTTCGTATTGCTTTTAGGAATCATTTCACCCCAGAATGTCGCTGCTCAATCTCTGTCTGATCAAATTGATGAACTCTTGCGCAATCGAATTGAAGCAGCAGGAGTTCCACCGAAGATTATTGTTCAGGGAGAGCGTGTACATGCTTCAGTGGTACTGCCGCTTTTTTACGAGCGGCGAACTTATCAACCTGCGTGGTGCGATGCTGATGGTTCCGTGCAGCAAGTTGACGCTCTCATTGAAGCCATTCGTGAAGCTGATCTTGAAGGACTGCGAGCAGACGACTATCACTTAGACAAGATAGTAGCCATCGCGGAGAATGTGCGTCTTGATAAAGCGAAAGGGAATGCGCCAAATATCGGCAGATTGATAGACCTTGATTTGCTGGCTACAGACGCATTTCTCATCTACAGTTCTCACTTGTTGGCAGGGCGCGTCAATCCGGAGACGATTGATCCAGAATGGATTGCGAATCGTCGGGAAGCGGATTTGGCGAGTGTTCTTCAAACCGCTCTCGATACGAAGCAAATCAAAGCATCTCTAAAACAACTTCTTCCACCGCAATCAGGCTATGCGAGATTACGGCAGGCTTTATCACAGTACCAGAGCCTTGAAGAGAATGGCGGTTGGACGGCAGTACCACACGGTCCTAAAATGCAGAAGGGCGATATTGGTGAGCGGATAGAATTACTGCGCGCTCGACTTTTTATCACAGGTGACCTTGACGACAACGGGAATACGGAGGACAACCTATTTGATGATAGCTTAGAGCAAGCGGTACACAAGTTTCAAAGAAGGAATGGATTGGAAGACGATGGAGTGGTCGGCCCCGCGACACTGGAAACACTGAATGTTCCGGTTGAAGAGCGCGTACACCAAATTGAAGTCAATCTTGAGCGCTGGCGTTGGCTCCCTCAAGAATTGGGTCGGCGGCATATTCTTATCAACGTCGCTAATTTCGAATTGGATGTCAATGAGGATAGTCAACCTGTGATGACCATGCGGGTTGTCGTAGGAAGGGATTACAGGCGCACTCCGGTCTTTACTGACCAGATGACCTATCTGGTGTTCAGTCCGTATTGGAATGTTCCAACCAACATCGCTGTCCAAGACATCGTACCTAAAATCCGCCAGAATTCTGACTATTTGACAAACCAAAACATCAAGGTCTTCCGGGGTTGGGGAGTTGAGGCGAAGGCTATTAATCCCCAGACGATTGACTGGTCTCGGATAACGGCACAGAACTTCAACTACAGATTGCGTCAAGAACCCGGACCTTTGAATGCACTTGGTCGAGTGAAATTCATGTTCCCGAACAAATTCAATGTTTATCTTCATGACACGCCCGCGCGAGAATTATTCGCGAAGACCGAACGCGCTTTCAGTTCCGGCTGCATACGCATCGAAAAGCCTATTGAATTGGCAGAATACCTCCTGCGCAGCGATCCGAAATGGACGCGTGAAAAGATTTTCGCTGTCATCGACAAACACATAGAACAAACGGTACGATTGCCTGAACCGCTCCCTGTACATCTGCTTTACTGGACAGCTTGGGCTAATGAGGACGGCTCCGTTCAATTTCGCAAAGACATTTATTCAAGAGATAAAAAATTGTACGAAGCTCTTCTTGAGAAGCCGTCCGGGTCTTAGTTATCAATCATTGTAACAATAGGTGAGTCACTCCACAAAATCATAGGCTCGAAACATGCATAGTTTTGCATCGAAAAGGCACCACTTTATTCGTTATGAATTTTTAATTTCTATAGCGGTTATTCTCATCTTGCAGATTTTTGCTGTCCATTCCGCGTCGGGGTTTGCTCCTGAAAAAGCAGATTTCAGAGTAAAATTCAAAGATGAGATATCGCCCTATCGAGTCATCGGCGTTTTTGTCTTTCCGGAAGAGAAGCTTTCACTAGAAGCGCTGGATAAGAATGAGAACACCCGGTACGTCCTGAACGCTTCGATGGGAAAGACGGAATCGGTATCACACCATAAGTGGATTTGGCAGGCTCCGAAGGAAATAGGATTATATCCAGTTACAATTGCGAACGAGCAGCGTACAGATTCCATTCTGTTAAACATTTTTGTGATGATTCCTTACAATGAGCTGAAGGGGGAGTATTTAAACGGCTATCGCATCGGCAAATATCCCACTATTCCATTGAAGCAATTGCCCATCTATAAGCCGCCAAGAGGTTTTATTGAACTCACGCCGGAGAACTCGGAAACACTTATCTCGCCTCATTTCAAACTGAATCAATTCTTGTGCAAACAAGAAAGCGGTTATCCGAAATATTTGGTACTGAGGGAACGGCTGCTTTTGAAATTGGAACTCATCTTAGAGAAGCTAAACGAAAAAGGTCATCACTGCACCACGCTCACCGTCATGAGCGGTTATCGAACTCCCTTCTACAACCATGCCATTGGGAATGTGAAATATAGTCGCCATCTTTGGGGCGGAGCAGCGGATGTATTCATCGATGAAAATCCAAAAGATGATATGATGGATGATCTTAACGGAGACCACAAAATAAACTACCGTGACGCTGCGGTAATCTATGAAATTATCGACGACATGTATGGAAAATCCTTCTACGAGCGTTTTACAGGTGGTTTGGGATGGTATAAAAAAACGCCGTCACATGGACCGTTCGTGCATGTCGATGTCAGAGGATTTCGCGCCAGATGGGGAGACTGAAAAATGGAAGGAAAGTTTAAAAAGAAGAAAGTGCGAATTCTCAATAGTCTGAAAAGCTATATTCAGAGAACATAGCAATAAATAAGGGAGTCAATCATGGTTTCTCAACGCAATCTTGAACAACACGGACTTGTCAACTTAGGGCAGGTGTTTTGGAATCTGAGCACGGCGCATTTGTATGAAGAAGTCGTGCGTCGAATGGAAGGGCACATCTCTCATCTAGGACCGATGGTGGTTCGAACGGGTCATTATACGGGAAGGTCGCCCAATGATAAATTCATCGTCAAGGAACCGAGCAGCGAAAAGGATATCTGGTGGGGACCGGTGAATTGCCCCTTGGAACCGCAGCAGTTCGATATGCTTTTTAACCACCTGCGCAGCTTCCTGCAAGGTCGCGATTTATTCGTGCAGGATTGCTACGCCGGAGCCGATCCTAAATGGCGTCTGCCGATTCGGGTTATCACTCAGTACGCTTGGCAAAACCTGTTCGCCCGAAATATGTTTCTTCGAATTCACGATAAGAAGGAATTGGCAGAACACAAGCCGGAGTTTACTATTATCGATGCTCCCATGTTCCATGCGATGCCCGATGTGGTCGGTACTCATTCCGAAGCCTTTATTGTTGTGCACTTCGCGAAGCGGTTAATCCTGATTGGCGGCACCAGTTACGCCGGAGAAATCAAGAAATCCGTCTTTACGATTTTAAATTGGATGCTTCCGAAACAAAAAGTGCTTCCGATGCACTGCTCTGCCAATATTGGAGCGAAGGGCGATACCGCCATTTTCTTCGGATTGTCCGGCACCGGCAAAACCACTCTTTCCGCGGATCCCGAGCGACGGCTTATCGGCGATGATGAACACGGCTGGGGAGAAGACGGTGTTTTCAATTTCGAAGGTGGATGTTACGCGAAAGCCATTCGCCTTGATCCGGAAGCGGAACCCGAGATTTATGACTGCACCCGGAGATTCGGCACCATTTTGGAAAATGTGGCGCTGGATTATGAGACACGGCGAGTGGATCTCGACGATGACAGTCTTACCGAAAACACTCGCGCCGCTTATCCCATTACGCATATCGAGGATGCGGTTATGGATGGGCGAGGCGGTCATCCACAGAACATCATTATGCTCACCGCTGATGCTTTTGGCGTGCTGCCTCCGGTTGCCAAACTCACGCCTGAGCAAGCGATGTATCACTTTATATCCGGCTATACCGCGAAGATGGCGGGAACGGAAAAAGGACTTGGCGCTGAACCTAAAGC
>CAZADO010000039.1:0-2663 GCA_964483885.1 uncultured Alphaproteobacteria bacterium
GCCTCGTCAGCATTCAACTGGACACTCCGAGCAGTGAAATCGCCGAACTATTTCTGCGCTATACCTTCTTAGCTCTGCCTGTCGTCGATGAAGAAAACCATATGAAAGGCGTCGTGTCTCTCAAGTACGCCTTCGACGAACTCATGCCGTATTTCTATCGTCAGTGGAAAGCGGACACCTGATGAATCCCGCAAAAATTAAAACGCGAGTCACGCCTCTCTGGACGCGCATCACCATTTTTTTCGCCGTGATGGGTCCGGGATTGATTACCGCCAATGTGGACAACGACGCTGGCGGCATCACCACGTACTCTCAAGCCGGGGCTCATTTTGGTTTGAAGACGCTCTGGATATTCATCCCGATGACGCTCGCGCTCATCATCGTACAGGAAATGGTCAATCGCATGGGCGTCGTCACAGGGAAGGGATTGTCGGATTTAATCCGCGAACGTTTCGGAGTGAAGTGGACGTTCTATTTGATGCTCGCGCTCTTAGTGACGAATTTCGGAAACATCATCGCCGAATTTTCGGGCGTTGCCGCGGCAGGCGAAATCTTGGGCGTTCCGCGATGGATAACCGTACCGCTCGCCGGGCTTGCCGTTTGGGGACTCGTCATCGCGGGCACGTACGCCAGTATCGAAAAAATCTTCCTTGTCGCGACGCTCTTTTATGTCGCTTACATCATCGCGGGCTTCCGCGTCGAGCCGAATTGGGGGAATGTCGGAGCGGCGCTCGTCACGCCGCATCTTTCATCGGATAAAACCTACGTCCTGATGCTTATCGGGCTTTTCGGAACCACGATTGCTCCGTGGATGCAATTTTACCAGCAGGCGTCCGTTGCGGAAAAGAACATCAAACTTACAGATTATAAATATTCGCGCCTCGATACGATACTCGGTGGTGTGGCGGTTTGTATCGTCGCACTTTTTATCGTTGTCACCTGCGCGGAAACGCTCTTCGTGAATGGCATTCGTATCGAATCCGCTGCAGCGGCCGCTCAAGCACTCACGCCATTCGCAGGGAAATTCAGCGCGTTGCTGTTTGCATTAGGTTTGTTGAACGCGAGTCTATTCGCAGCGTCGATTCTTCCGCTTTCGACGTCTTATACGATTTGCGAGGGTTTCGGCTGGGAATCAGGACTGGACAAGAAATTCAAAGAAGCGCGGCAGTTTTACATTCTCTATACCGCGCTGATTGCACTCGGCGTTTTAATCGTTTTGAAACCGGACTTGCCGCTGATTGAAGTGATGTTTCTCTCGCAGGTACTGAACGGCGTAATGCTGCCGTTTATTCTATTACCAATGCTGTTTCTGGTCAATGACAAACAAATCATGGGCGATTATGTCAACAGCCTGCCTTACAATATCATCTGCTGGGCGCTGGCTATCGGCCTCGTCGCACTCAGCATCGGTTACGTCATCACATCATTTGTGTTTGTTTAGAACAAAACTCCCCCCGTTTACGGGGGGAATTAAAGGGGGGTATCCTTAAATCAAAAACTTCCCATCCCGATAAAACACTTTTCCATCCGCAAGGATTTCGCCGCCATCCTTTAGATTGCAAATCAAATCGACATGGATGGCGGATTTGTTTGTCGCGCCGGTTTCGGGATACGCCGCGCCGAGAGCAAGGTGAAATGTCCCGCCGAGTTTCTCGTCGAAGAGAATATTTTTCGTGAAGCGTTTGATGCGCGTGTTCGTGCCAATCGCGATTTCTCCGACACGTTTCGCGCCTTCGTCCGCTTCGACGAGTTTTTGTAAATACGCTTCATTTTTCGTAGCGGTCGCGCTTGTAACGACACCTTTCTCGAATTTCAACTCGATGCCTTCGATTTCCCGGCCATGCTGCACAGCGGGATACGTGAATTTCACAACGCCTTCCGTGCCGTCATCGAGTGGCCCGGTAAAGACTTCGCCGTCTGGAAAATTGATTTTGCCGCTGCAGTTAATCCATTTGCGTCCTTCCACGCCGACTTTCAAATCCGTTCCTTCCGCTTTGAAATGCAGAAGCTTGACCTTGTCCAAAAACTGCACCCATTTCTCCTGCTGAACATCCACTTTTTTCCATTCCGCCACCGGATCATCATAATTCAACAAACACGCGTCGAAAACGAACTCGGCGTATTCTTCCAGTCCCATTTCCGCGTCCTGCGCCGCCGCCGGGTGAGGAAACAACGTCAACGACCAGTTCAATTCCTTTTTCGCCGAGCGTTCGAGCATGGTCTGCAATACAGGGCCGCGCGCTTTCGCATTTCTCTGCTGGCGCGCCGGATCAACATTCGAGAGATTCTTCGTATTATGAGTCGTCAGAATAACAAAACGCGCGTCGATATGTTCCATCTCGTATTTCAAAGACGGCGACACCCAATCCAAAGTATCCTCAGAAGCTTCGTTCAGAAAAATCTCTTCTAATTCAGGAAATCCGATGCGCAAATCCGGTCTCGCGCCGACCTGTAGCGCTTTGCGATACAGTGCTTCAATCAGCGGATACGCCAGCGGATTACCCTGAATTAAAAACCATTGCCCGGCTTTCAATTCCAGACAATAACGAACCACAACATCAGCCCATTTTTCGACACGCGGATCACGCAACATAACAGCTCCAGAAGTTAAAGGTTTATAGGTGTACGCCATTGCTGGTCTGGAGACCAACAACGGCGAGAAG
>CAZADO010000040.1:0-3542 GCA_964483885.1 uncultured Alphaproteobacteria bacterium
AAGCCTTTTAATCCTGTTGACCTGCTCAAACGTGTTAACGAAGCTTGTAGTGTCATAAACGTACCATCTGTGGATCGCCCTCGCATCCTTGTCGTTGAAGATAGCCATGTCCATCAAAAAGTTATTGGTCGCTTTCTGGAAGATAACGAGTATCAACCGATTTATGCGGAAACCGTAAAAGAAGCGATTAAGATTCTTTCGACCTTCACACCGAACGCGATCATTCTTGACCTCCATTTTTATGGAGAAAGCGGATTGGATGTGCTCAAAGAACTCAAATCGCGAGGAGAGAGTACACCGGTTATCGTGGTATCAGGCATTATCGACAAAGATATCCTCGCAAAACTTTCTCTCTATAAAATACATTCAGTGTTGAGCAAGCCGATTGTAGTGTCGCGTTTAAAAGAAGAACTGGACGCCGCTTTTGCGAAATCAACGGACATATTCGAGGGTGAAAAGCCAACCGAACAAACCATCCGAATTCTACTGGTAGAAGATTTCCTGATGACGGTGCGCGTGACCCAAAAGGCTTTGACGGATATGGGATTTCGGATTTTTACTGCGCGTGATGGAGCTTCGGCACTCGCCAGTCTTGCCACAAATCCGATCGATTTTATTGCATTGGATGTGAACTTACCGGAAATGAACGGAGTGGAATTTCTTGGACGTGCTCGTCAAAAAGGCTATCAAACTCCTTGTGCAGTCGTGTCCGGAAATCTGGATTTGAAGAAAAAAAAGGATTTGAAGAAGCTGGGTGTGGAGAAGTTTTTTTTAAAACCACTAAATTTTAAAGAATTCGGTTCCTATGTAGATGGCCTTCTGAAAGGCGGAGACTCTGCAACAGCAAAAACCAGTGCCTACGATATTCTCATCGCAATGAACAGTGAACAGACCGGCCGACTGGTAGAAGAAATCGTGACATCCATGGGATATACGTCCATGTTAGTCGATGACGGATTTCTGGCTCTCGCCGAATTAAAAGGAGAGCCGAGGCTCGTTATTTTCGACGTAGTTTTAGGAGGGATGGATGGTCCGGACCTTGCCCGCCGTGCAGGACCGCCGGATCAGCGGCGAACACGATTGCTTGCCTTAGCCGAATTCTTAGATGAGGGGATGGAAGAAGAACTCGACAAGCTCGGGATCGACGCTTCCCTGCATAAACCTTTCCATAGAGAAGAACTGACGAGCAAGATAGAGGAACTGATGGCGGGCACTATAGCGAACCTTTCCCCAGCAGATTTCACCGAAGAGTTCCAGGAACTGCTACAGGGATTGCCGGCAGAATCCGATGTAAGTTATTGGCCGAAAATTCGGACGTTCGGTCATGACCTGCGAGGATCAGCGATGTATATTAATCGCCCCGATTTGGCTACACTTGGCAAGAAAATCGAGGACGCCGTCGTTAGCGACGACCATCCCACAGCCACGGAAACGTTAGAAGAAGTCCGAGGAATTTTGCAGGAAATTCGTAAAAACCTGAATCTACCCAAGACCAGTGAAAAGATCGAACGCTCCGAAGACGTTATTGTCCAGTAGCTGCAGTATCAATGTGCCAATGCGGGCAAGATATTTTGCAAACGATTGAGAAGAAGGGATAAATCGTTTATGAAATCGAAACCACCCGAAACAGACTCAATTCCTGTTTCTGAATTCAAGGATAAAAAGATTCTCATTGTAGATGACAATCCCGTGAATCGTAAGTTTCTGGTGCACATCCTGAAACCGAA
Source organism: uncultured Alphaproteobacteria bacterium (assembly GCA_964483885.1). Taxonomy (GTDB): domain Bacteria; phylum Electryoneota; class RPQS01; order RPQS01; family DYHQ01; genus JAUXGA01. The sequence goes on from CAZADO010000040.1 coordinate 1,728, forward strand.
GGGTGCTCATATCCTCACAGCGGAAAATGGAGAAGAAGCCCTGAGATTGATGCACGAGCAGTCGCCGCATCTCGTTCTGATGGATGCACAGATGTCGGTTATGGATGGCTACGAAGCGACGCGGCAGGCCAAAGCAAACTTGAAAACAGCATCGATTCCCATTATTGCTTTGACGGGTGGAGATACGGAAGAAGAACACGCGCACTGTCGAAGAGCCGGTTACGATGGTTACCTCCCGAAACCTTACTCCCAACAACAGTTGTTCGAAACGATAAGTGATTTCCTACAGCCAGACATTAAAAAAAATCCGGAACAAATATCTCCAACGAACAGCCCAAGTGACGTTTTGCCAGAGATGGACAGCTCATGGATTCTTCGAATTGCTCATGCTATTCAAGATGAATATCTGCCTCAATTAAGAGAATTGCTTGCCGAGGATGAGCCCGCCGTGCTACGTCGTTTCGGTCATACGATGAAAGGACTGGGTCGCCAGTTTCAACTGAATCCCCTCACAGAGTGGGGAGATAACTTCGAAAAATCCGCTGAAACTTTCCATCCCGACGCGCTACTGCAGCAGGTGGAGCAATTCGAGACGATCGCGCACGATATTCTGGAGCTAACTACCACAACAACCATGGAATCATAGACGTAAGTAGAGCTAAGAAAGCCACTTGACAAAGTCTTGGAAAATTCCTAAATTGACCTGATTAAGATAGGAAACAGTCTCGTGGCATCACCAAAGGCTCAGGCGCGTTCGGCTTCTAAAAGCAGTAAAAAGAAAGACACAGCTTCCTTCCGACTTCCCTTCACACGCAGAAACTATATGGGATTAGGTTTAGGGATTCTGGTTATCATTGTCGGTTTCATATGCCTGTCTCGGCCACCGGTGGATGGATTCGTTTCGGTGACGTTGGCGCCTGTTCTTCTGGTTTTGGGTTATTGCGTCATCATCCCGATTGCGATTTTTTTAAAAGAACCCAAAGCGAAGACCAGCCGGGAATAAAGGTATCTGTCCGCGGGACACATCGAACCTGCCGTTCGGGCGATTAGCTCAGTTGGTTAGAGCGCTTGCTTTACACGCAAGATGTCGGCGGTTCGAATCCGTCATCGCCCACAATTCCTTGAAATATAATAAGTTCCAACGCGGGGTCGTAGTTCAGTTTGGTTAGAACGCCAGCCTGTCACGTTGGAGGTCGCGGGTTCGAGCCCCGTCGGCCCCGCAAATTGTTGTTTGCAAAGAAATTAGGGCTATTTAGAGCCCTTTTTCTTTTTCTATTACCATTTTAGAATTCAAAAGGCTTCTGAATTTTCGAGTATGAACTGAATACAGAACTCGTCAACTCTTTCTTGTTGTTTATCGGATCCGTTTCCCTGAATCATATGTATCCCACCATTGTACGTCGTTCGCGCACTCGCGATATACAAGATGAACGATTACATTTCCCTGCATGTCCTATAAATAGACCTCCTACTTTAAAATGGAGAGGCGAACCGCAATGCATTGCCTGGCGGCAGGTGCAGGTCTTCACTCAACGAGCAAGATACTCAACCGTATATCCATTCCAATCACTGAGACAGTTTGTGGTCTCGTTTCTGCAGTTCAGAGACAGCATGCAATGAACGAGCTTCAGCTTGTTCAAAACGTTTTATCTGAATAGTTAAAGCAGGAGGTGACTAGGATATTGTATGAACAGAATTGCGGATTATCAACGGCATATCCTCATCCCATACTTTTCTAAATCCATTAGTATTAGAAACATCAAGGGGTTAGGATTCTCAAATAGACAGAATTTTGGAACTTAAGAATTGTCGCTG
>CAZADO010000041.1:0-3835 GCA_964483885.1 uncultured Alphaproteobacteria bacterium
GCAGTTTTACCGAAGAAGGTGCTCACCTTTCCCAAGCTTTGCCATGGTTGCGGCGGATGCACCTTGGCTTGTCCTGAAGAGGCTATACGAGAGATACCTAGAGCCATCGGCGTCTTGGAGGAGGGGGTCGCCGGGAAAGTGACCTTTTTACACGGTAGGCTCGACATCGGCGAGGCGATGGCCCCGCCCATTATACGCGCCGTGCTGGAAGCGTCCCCGCCGGACCACCTCCTCCTGCTCGACGCGCCGCCGGGAACTTCCTGTTCCGTGATCGAATCGGTCAAGAGCGCTGATGTGGTGCTCCTCGTCACGGAACCCACGCCTTTTGGCCTCAACGATCTGATGTTGGCCGTTGAAATGGTGCGCGAGCTCGAGCTGCCGTTCGGCGTCGCCGTGAACCGCTCGGGCGTTGGCGATGAAGCGGTCTTCGAGTACTGCGAAGAAAACCACATCCCTGTTCTCGCCCGAATACCGCATGACCGCGAGATCGCACGTGCGTACTCTCGCGGCGTGCTGGCAATCAATGCGCTTCCCGGTTTGACGTCGACCTATGAGGATTTGTTTCGCAAGCTCGAGCGCCTCGCCGACACGGCGACCCCCCTGAGATCAAGTGAGGAGGCCGAGCTGAGAAGCGCGTCCGAAGCCGCGGCACCCAAGATCGACCCGTTTCCTTCAGAGACGCTGTCGCATGACCGCAAGGACGATGTCCGCGAGCTTGTCGTCATCAGCGGCAAGGGCGGCACAGGAAAAACCAGCATCGCGGCTTCGCTTTTCGCGCTCGCTGAGAAGGCCGCGGTGGCAGATTGCGATGTGGACGCAGCCGATCTTCATCTAATCCTGGACCCGTCGGTCCGTCACCGTTGGTCGTTTTCCGGTGGGAAGACAGCGGTTATCAGCTCTGATTTTTGCAGCGGATGCGGGTCATGTTCTACTTATTGTCGCTTCAGTGCCCTGACTCCGACAAGCGGTGCTCATCACACTGTTTACAAAGTCGATCCCATCTCGTGCGAAGGGTGCGGGGTTTGCGAGGATGTCTGCGAGATGGAAGCGGCAAAGATGATATCAACAGTGAACGGGGAATGGTTTGTCTCTGACACTCGGTTTGGTCCCATGGCGCATGCGCGCCTCGGCATCGCGCAGGAGAACAGCGGCAAGCTCGTCTCCTTGGTTCGCAAGGAAGGCAAGGCGCTCTCCGTCTTGAACGAACGCGGCTTCATGATCTGCGACGGGTCACCGGGAATCGGCTGTCCGGTCATCGCGTCGGTTTCCGGTGCCGACCTGGTTCTCGTAGTCACCGAGCCGACTGTTTCCGGCCTGCATGATTTGAAACGCGTCGCCGAGCTCTGTCGGCAACTCAATGTCAAGGCCGGGGTCTGCATCAACAAGGCTGATATCAATCAAGAGATGTCCGACAAAATCGCGAAGGAGGCCGATGCGCTCGGGCTTCCCGTGCTGGGGCGAATTCGTTACGACGATGCGATGACCGAGGCCCAGGTGAGAAAGATGACGGTAATAGAAAACGGCGAGGGGCCCGCTGTGATGGATATCACAGACCTCTGGAGACATATTCAAGATGCAATTCAAGGGACGTAGAAGATGTATGTGCATCATATCGTACTGAAAAGAAGTATAGCTCTCCTTTGCAGTTAGGGCAGGAAGGACGTTGTTCATGAAACCAGTCAAGATTACTATTCTTGTCGATAACAACGCAAAAACGGGGCTTGTTTCTGAGCATGGTTTTTCCGTCTGGATCGAGGTGTCGGAGAAACGCATTTTATTTGATACCGGCCAAGGCCTTGCGATTTCCCATAACGCGAAAAAGTTGGGTACACCGATCTCTTCGACGGACATTTTGGTGCTCAGTCATGGACACTATGACCACACGGGCGGTTTGCCTTTTTTTGTTGAAAGAGCATCCTCCGCTCATGTCTACGCTCATCCTGGGGTAAAAGCGCTTCGTTACACCATCCGTGATGGGATTTCCAAGCCCATCGGTATGGTGGAGAAATCAAAGGCGGCATTTGAAAGTCTCCCTTCTGAAAGAATTCACTGGGTAACAATGCCGCTCGAAGCGGCAGAGGGTATAAGGCTCACGGGGCCCATTCCGAGGCTCACCAGATACGAAGACACCGGTGGTCCCTTCTTTCTCGATGAAAAGGGAGAGCAGAGCGACCCGATAAACGACGATATCGCCCTTTGGATGCACACCCCGAAGGGCCTTGTTGTCATCGTGGGATGCAGCCACGCCGGCCTGATCAACACGCTTGCTCATGTTCGCCTTCTGAGCAATGTGTCTAAATTTCACGCGGTTCTTGGAGGTTTTCACTTACGGGACGCAAGCAATGTGCGCATCGAGCGTACCATAGACATGCTGAGGGATTTCGACCCCGATATAGTCATTCCATGCCATTGCACGGGTGAAAACGCCGTCGCGCGATTAAAACGGGCCTTGGGAAATCGCATTTCAGTGTGCCGGGCAGGCGAGACATACGAGCTCGGAGGGAAAGCGTTAAACCCGAAGACATACTCACAGTCAAAGACGAAGAGAGTTGGATGAGTAGAAAATGCTGAAGCATATAGGGCTTGAAATAGACGAATTGGATTTGGAAGATTTCTATCGAGACCTTCTAAATCTCGAGATAATAGGTAGTGGTCGTATAGAGAAAGAAATGGCAGAGAAGCTTTTCGGTATCCCTCAGTCTGTGGATGTACGCTATGCCAAAGGAGGGGGATACGAGCTCGAGCTTTTTATTTTACGAAATACATCATCCCCCAGCTTCAGACATCTTTGTATCCATACCGATCGCGCGGGAAATATCTACGATTTGTCGTTAAAAAAGGGGTATCACGCTGTAATACATGAGAACCGAGATAGGAAGAGCTATTTTATCAAGGATAGAAACGGGAACACGTTTGAATTGAAAAGCAGGTAGGACATCAATGAATAAAATTGGCAAGGCTGTTTCGCGAATGGAATTTAGGCATGAATGAAAATAAAAGAGTTGTTGTCACCGGAATGGGTATCATCACGCCTATCGGAGACAATCTGAATGACTACTACAGGAATCTTGTCGCCGGCAAATCCGCGATTACAAAATGGCGGTATCTGGATACTTCTCAAATAAGATGTAAGGTCGGCGGCGATCTCGGAAACTACGATTACAAGAGATACGTCACCGAAACACTGAAGCCGAAATTGCCGGAGGAAGTGTACAGGAGACTGAACAGAATACTCGAAACCGCTCCTTTGGCCACGCGTATGACCGTCCTCACGGTCGCTCAGGCTTACATCGATGCCGGGCTTCTCGGTATAGATTTAGATACGACGAGAATCAACGCCATTCTAGGCGGCCATAATTTCAACAGCAACTATATCTACTCCAATTTCAAGCGGTTTCAAAAAGAGCCTGAAAGTATCCACGAGCTGATGGGGATATGTGTCTACGACGCGGATTTAATTACCAGCGCCGCCGAGATTTTTGGAATCCACGGACGCGTCTATACGATAGGCGGCACATGCACCAGCTCGACAATCGGCATGATGCATGCCGTAAGAGAGATACGATCCGGGGATAACGATATCTCTCTGGTCGTCGGTGGGTTTCTCGACTACTCTCCTCTCGATTTACAGGCGCTCATTCTCGTGAGCGCCATCAGTTACAGAAGCTTCAACGATGCGCCGGAAAAGTCGTCGAGGCCGTACGATGTGAGAAGAGAGGGGTTCGTGCCGTCCCACGGCGTCGGAGTGCTGGTCTTCGAAGAGCTCGGGCACGCCCAGAGGAGAAACGCCAAGATCTACGCCGAGGTTTTGGCAGTAGACGCCAACTCCGACGGA
>CAZADO010000042.1:0-3044 GCA_964483885.1 uncultured Alphaproteobacteria bacterium
ATGGGACGCGGTCGACCGCACCGATAACATTTTTCGATTGTGCGGGGACTTTAGCCGGAGGCGACAATCTCTTGGGTGAGATTCGCTTCCGGTTTTTTTATCAGCTCGCAGCGGTATGCGTCCCACGTGCCCGGAATCGCAACCGAATCGGAATAAAACTGACTTTGGCTTCGTCTAATAGGTGAATGGGAAACGAGAATCATTAATATAACCAACTAAAAGGATCGTACCATGTTGAAAATCAAATCAAAACGCAACACGCTGCTTTACTTGTCTCTGACAGCACTAATGGCGCTTTTTGTTGTCGGTGCCGCAGGTTATGCTCAGTTCAGAGGCGGGCGAAACTGGAATCCTGAGCAGCTATTCAGCAACGTTGACCTCAACGGCGATGGAAAACTGAGCTTTGAAGAATTCAAAACCGGACATGAAAACCGCAGAGCGGAGAGAGCTCAGGAAATGTTCCAAAGAGCCGATGCGAACAGCGACGGCTTCATTCAGCAGGAAGAAGCGGAAGCAATGCGCGCCCAAAGACAAGGACGGCGCGGAGATAATCCGCCTCCTCCGGATAGGTTCTCCGAGAGGGATGCCAACGGTGACGGTAAGGTAAGCTTTGAAGAATTCGAAGCGCAATGTCGAATGCGTAGAGGAAACAGAGCTCAAGAGAGATTCCAGCGAGTTGATGCCAACAGCGACGGCTACATTCAACAGGAAGAAGCGCAAGCGATGCGCGGCAGAGGACAAGGACGTCGCGGAAACTATCCACCTCCTCCGGACATGTTCGCTGAAAGAGATACCAACGGTGATGGCAAAGTAAGTTTCGAGGAGTTCGAAGCGGGATGCCAAATGCACCGAGCGGATAGAGCTCAAGAAATGTTCGAAAGAGCGGACACCAACGGCGACGGCTTTGTTCAATTCGAAGAAGCACAGGCGATGCATGAACGAATGAGAAACAGACATCGGAATGGTGATTTCGGCGATAATCCGGACGTCGAACCTCCCGACGATGGTTCATCTGCTGTGAAAGGCAGCGCGACATTGCATCCGGCGTATCCCAATCCCTTCAATCCGACGACGAATCTGAAAATCTCGCTGCAGCAAGCCGCCGACGTCAAATTGTCCATCTACGATATTAACGGCCGTTTGGTTGAGACGCTGCAGGAAGGTTCGCTGTCACCCGGTGATTACTCATTCACCTTTGACGGCAGCAACCTTGCGTCCGGCACTTATTTCGTGCATCTGCGCACAGGCGAAACGGTGTCTATCCAGAAAATGACGTTGTCGAAATAGCCCTAACCTCCACCTCCTGGGCTGAAAATCACTGCTGTGACCGGAACTGTCTATCTGGTCGCAGCAGTGTCAATTTTTTTTTGGAAACTCATCGCAACCGCAGAGAAGAACACATGCTTTCAAACACAAGGAATCTATTCCCGCTATTACTTGTCAGCCTTATCTTGAACACGGGATGCAACAGCGAGAAAATCCATAGTCAATGGCCGACACAGTCCATACAAATCGATGGAAGTGCTGACGATTGGAATGGTCTGCCAAAATACTATTTCGAAGACGCGGGTGTTTCGCTGGGAGTAAGCAATGACGCCGACAACGCTTACCTCATTTTCCGATTCACCAATCCGAAATGGCTCATGTCCATTGCCAAACGCGGCATCACGGTTTGGTTGGACGGCACCGGAAAGAAAAAGAAGAATTTCAGCATCACATACTCCGGAAAAATCCCCTTTGATTCCTTCACGGCTGAGACAAGTACATTTCGAACGAATCTCGCACAGGAACAACAGCAGCGCCTGATGATGCTGCAGGCTCAGACAACGAATGACATCCTTGTCTTTGATGCCACAGAAGGCGTGGAAAAAAGTATTCCTCCGGATGGCATGCACGGACTTTCCGCCAGCCTCGGGAGCGCCGATGGCGTGTTTACTTATGAATTCGCCATTCCTCTTCATAAAAACGACACAACGCCCTTCGCGATTTCTGCAGAACCCGGTAAGAAAATTTACATTGGATTGGAATTCGGACAGATGGACGAGGACGAGATTCAGCAGATGCGTGCGCATATGAAAAATGGTAGAGGGCACGGCGGTGGACGCTCACCCGGGGGTATGGGACAACCCGGGAGTTCGGGTCCACCTGAAGGGATGGGCAGAGGCGGAGGTAAGGGCCCGCCTGGGGGTATGGGTCGCGGTGGAGGAGGACGTGGTGGAGCCGACCCCGAAGAAATGATGAAGAAAATGAAGGAAGGCGAAAAGATATGGGTGAAAACCTATTTGGCATTGCCGCCGCCAGTGGAAGATAAAAAAAAGTGACGCGTCTAATCTACTGAAATTAACGCACCTATTGATAACTGGCGCAAATTTACTTTCCCACCTCCCTAAATCCAATCCTTTAAAAACAAAATGATGTGGCCGAGAGAACAATCGTTATCTCGGTCTTTTTTATAGTTCATGTTATTGACGCAACACTTTCGTCGCCTACATGAGCGTTTTTCGATTGCTTTTTCAAGTGATTTGATATAAATTGTATTCAGTATAGAAATCGTAACTTGTGGAATTTGTCCATTAATGGAGATGGTTTATGGTAACGAAGAAGATTATCGACGACTTTCTTTCGCATAAAAAGCTGGCCGTCGTTGGAGTATCTCGAAAGCGGGGGAAATTCGGAAATATGGTGCATATAGACTTGACGAAAAAAGGGTATCAAGTTTATCCGGTGAATCCTCATTTGGAAATCTTTGAAGGGCAGCCGTGCTATCCGAGTTTAACCGCACTGCCTGAAACCGTGGGCGGAGTCGTCGTTGTGGTTCCTCCGGCTCAAACGGAACAGGTGGTGCAAAATGCCGCGCGAGCGGGAATCCATCGTATATGGATGCAGCCGGGCGCCGAATCATCCTCCGCGATCAACTTCTGCGAGGAAAACAATATCAGCGTCGTGCATGGCGAATGTATTTTGTTGCATGCGCAGCCAGTAAAATCCATTCACGGACTTCACCGCTGGCTGTGGAAACTGCTGGGCAAACTGCCAAAATAGAT
>CAZADO010000043.1:0-6638 GCA_964483885.1 uncultured Alphaproteobacteria bacterium
TTTGCAGTATTCTCCCTAACGACATCCGAAAATTTTGCCTGCTTGAACACGATAGCGCCATCCCAATCATCGCGCCCATTCGCCTTCACACCTTTAATCGCCCAGCCTTGTTTCGTAAAAAGCTTGCCGCGATCTTCTCGCACCTCGATAAAGTTTTTTAGTTCCTTGAACAATTTGACGATTTTCTTTTTATCGTCGGCTTTATAGGTGGTTTTGTAAAGTACCCTTCGGAAGTCGTTGATTTTCTCAAGAATTTTATCGCCGACGCTTTGATCATGGAAATTTAGAACCTTCGCTCGTCCGAAAAGATTTTCGACATTGAAACTGGCTATACGTAACGAGTTTGACATTATCACCTCCTATAATAACGTGTGAAGTAGTTTATTTGAAGTCTCTTCTTGATAAACCACGTTGTGCCGGAATGACACGGATTGTAACGATACCTAAAAAGCGCGGTCACTATATCGACCTCACTTTCGTCAGAATCCAAACTGCTTGGTATCTACCCATTCCATACTTAGAAGTGACCAGAAGTCTTCAGCCAACTCGTTAAGCACATAATCATATGGCAACCAACCATATCCTCTGTCACCCCATCCGGTTCCCCAAGAATTACGAATCATCAAAGCGCCGGTGGTTGTCTTATTGCATAGCGTGTTCTTGATTTTCTTTCGGTCGTTGTAACCAACCGCAACGATGGCGTGTCCCATTGCGCTTGTTCGCCCGGACATGGATAGGGAATTCCACCCGGAACATCCGAATGGCCAAAGGAATCGAATCCATAAAAGCCGAACATGGATGGAATCCCGGCCGCAAGATACATCTTGATTCGTTCCAGAACTGTTTTGCCGGAAATGTTCGAACCGTGAGGATCATGGCAGAAATACTTCAAGGCTTCATAGTTATCGGCCACCGCATAGACAAAGGACGGAGGATCTGCGTCAAATTGCGGATCCTTGTCCGTGTATGGCCAATACTTTTCAGGTGGAACGCCACATAGAGCCAGAGCACCCATTGTATTCCTTAGCCAAGCTCCAGTATCACCAGTCACCCGCATCAGGTTACGCGTCGCCTTATAAACAAAGAGACGTGAACCATTGATGTACTTATTAAAGGCTCGACGCTCGAGGTATTCGATGATTCCCATTGCCGCGTGTGCGGTGCAAGAACCGAGGTTGTGCTGGTTTTCAATCCGCGAGCACCATGCTCGAAGGTCCTGACTTTGCGGCAGAGCCTTCATTTTCTTTCCTTTTGAATCGACACCCAGTTTCTTTGACATCGCTGCAATTTCCGGTTCCTTTTCGGTATAATCACGCAAGTCTGGCAGCGGTGGCAACCACCCTGTCTTAACGGTCTCGCCTGTTTCATCGAGCAGGACTTCTTTATACATGGTATGCATTTCGGTACTCCTTCCTTAAGGCCGAGTTTGTTGGTCAGTCTAAGAAATCTCCTATCTCTTTTCAAGAATTGTCAGGTCACTATGCTCGCCGAGCCGGGTTAAGCAACGAGTGTGTTTACCTAATGCCGAGATTATATTCCAGCACAACCCGGCCGGAACTCAAAGAATAGGTACTATCGTTACGGATAGCATCTGTTTTTTCAACGGGTGTTGCCTACGGACACGACATCGTTGAATGTCCGTGTAGCCAATCGAACGGTGCTGCTGGCATTGCCTTCGATGGTCTGAAATCTTGTGTTGTTGGTAGGATTGCTGGCGTTGTCGATATATTTGATAAACAATGCACTGTGCTCCCCGCCATTACTCCATCGGAATCGCACGTAATCGCCGGTGGTGAGCGTGTAAGTTTTATTCAGGATTTGCGCTTTGGAGTATTTGCGTCCGCGATTTGCGAAATATTGTTCCATTTTTGAGGATCCAATACTTCCCTTGGGTGTATCCCAGAATGCTTTCCTCAGACACCAAGACGCGAATTCGCTGCACCAAGCACTGCTGGTTCCGTATTTCTTTCCATTGGATTTACCCAATTCACGAGCCGCCCAATGAATCTGTGGTATCCACCGGTTGCCGATTTGCCCCAATTTTTTGCTTAGAATTTTAGCGACGAATCCCAGTCTTCCATATTTCTCTAATTTTGATCCGTCGAGCCATTTACTACAATGCCAGTCTAAAATGGTGATGCTGCTGTGTTTGATGACGATGCGATCAAACAGGATTCCGTCGGTGGACTCGGTTGACAAGGAAATGTCATCCCAAGCATCCGTGGGGATTGTCTGCAGATAGGAACTAACCGAGTTTAAATCCCAGCTCAACCACCAGCCCTTTGGAAAGCGCGTTCCATCAACTCCCATGAGTTTGATGCGTTTATTCTTGCCGAAATTCATCCAGATATAATTGGCCGTACTTCCCGCGTTGCTATTTGAGCCGTTAATCCAGACCTTGATCGAATTCTCACCGACGGTAGGGCCGCCGCCTGTGCCGTCTGTTGCGAACCGAGCGGCCATGGCGGCATACTTAAAGGCCTTTTTCCCTTCAGCGATGGATTTGGGAACTTCGATTTCCCGTACTTTTGCCAGCTTTAAAAGCTGTTTCGAAAACACATACCCATTGATGCCTGACTGTTCGGAGATGTTCAGAGGGACTACGATTTTCGATACTTTTTCCCTTGTTGGAAATACGTCTGATTTTGCGGCCATGACTCAGCCTCCTCAATAATGCTTTTGACTAAAGAACTCCCTATTGTCCATCTGACAAGTCGCGGAAAGTATAAGCGATCATGGTCGTGACATCCCTAATGGAGCGGCAATCCTGTTGGTGACGCTTTGGTCTCCAACCATTATGCCTCCAATGGAGATATGCTTTTTACGCCCCTACAGCTTTTTCTTTAGATGGGAATCCTTGAATCGTGGGGGCTTTGATTTTGTGGGATTTGCGTTGGGGAAGAGAGGGGGCTTCTGATTTGTGGGTTCCCCTGATTTCAGAAGCTCATTTTGCTAAGTTAATATAAGACGGTCTCGTCAGGATAGCAACAAAAAAATATAATATTTGATAGTAATTCTTAAAAGTATTAAAATAATACAATTAATAGTATTCAAATCATAGAACATCATAAAATATCTCTTGAGTCAACATTGCGAATTGCGGCAGTTTAGGACACGACTCGGCGGGAATAATGGGTTTGGGCTTTGAGAAGCGAGAAATCAGATTCTGGGGAGGGTAAAACCATGAGAGTCTGCGTCGCGAAACTCTGGTAGTAGATCAGATTATATATGTCTTTTCGCCAATAAAATTACGGGCGTCTCGTGGGAAAGAAGAAGTTGTAGCCGAGGAAAAGCTGAAAGTTCTGAGTCGTAACTTGAAAGGGCTCCTCTGTCATATTCACCAATCCGATATTGTCGCGGAAATCAATGATGAGTTCGCCCTTTCCCATAGGGATAGCCACACCGAATCCAAAATTTATACTTAAGTTCATGTCGTTCCAATGAATCGGTGACTTTTCGTAATCTTCCAAAAATTCGTCATATTCGCCGGAAGTCCTCTTGAGGTCATAAACCACGTTAACACCGAGTTCCGGACCGAATTGGGCAAAAGGAATGATTTGGCCGGACAGTAGAGGGTGGAGTCTGAGCACTAAGAAGGGAGCGATAACGATTTCATCAGTGGAAACTTCATATTTACTGTCAAAATGATAATCGTATTTCCATCCCTTCTGAACATAGAGAATATCCCAGCGAGTCGTGATAGTTACGTTACGGGTTTTGGAAAGCAGAAATTCGGCTGATCCGCCAACGGCGAATCCCGGCTTGACTTGAGTCTCATGCCAGTACGGCGTAGGTCATAACGTCTGCGAATTTCTACCGTCAAAAAAGTTGACGGTTGCCAGATTCAAACCTGCACGAATGCCGAGGATGGGTGTAGCGATGGAGCCGTGAGTTACCGCCGGGAGAGCGATGAGAAGGAATAGGAGGGACGTTTTCATGGAGACCTCCAAGAAAAAGTTTTGGGAAGGGATTTGAAATCGTTAGCACGAATTCATAGCGGTTACGTCAAGAGCTCTCCTTTCTTAGATGATTTAACTGTATCTCTATTATAATAACCGCAAAATCATATGGATTGTTCCATTCTATTTCCTATCACTTTGTAAGAAACCGTTATTGGACAAGATAAGGTGAACATGACATAAGACTACTCAACTTGACATCGCGTCCCAAATGATGTATATTAGCAAAGTAGGCAATTGATTTCGCTTCCATTGGGTCACGAAAGGGGAAGACCCATGCACAAGTTATACAATGCCGGGTGCTTAAGCCGAATCCTCGTCGTTTGTATTGTCTTCGGTTCTGCGTATGCGCAGCCAAGGATAAGTTTCGTCAAGGAGAATGTCGCGATTGATTTGACGGCTTCAAGAGGCTGTGTTTGTGGAAAATATACGTTTCAGAATCTGAATGAGGCAGCTTCACAGCTGCCCATTTTTTTTCCGATTACTGTCACTCAGGATTGCGCAGCGCCGGAGGATGTGGAGGTTTATTTCGCGGGTGAGCCTCTAATGTTCGCTTTTGGACCGGACGGTAAATCCATTCGGTTTCAAGTAACGATGGAAGCATTATCAGAAAACATTCTGGAGATTCATTACTGCCAGCCTTTGACAGGTCATACCTTCACCTACATCACGACCACGCTGCACGGCTGGGGGCAGCCCTTGGATGAAGCACTCTTCGAAATTACTTGCCCGCGAGAGTGGTCGCTCGATATTTCCTATCCCGTGGAACATATCGAGACGAATAGCGATTATAAAATTTACACTATCTGTCAAACCTCGTTTTATCCTGACGAGGACTTGACGATTTATTGGAGTAAAAAGCAAGCAAAGGAGAAGCCATGAAATTCGCAGCGCTTGTACTCATCATTGGATTCGCTTTCTTTGCCATTGGGGTGCCTATTGCTGAGGCGAATCCCGTCGCACCTATATTGCTTAATGAAATCTGCGCAGGGGGTTTATGGTTGGAATTCATAGCGATGGGTGGGGATTTGGATTCAGTTCGAGTCGAGATTGATGGCGAAATTCTGGACTGGAGTGTGTGTGATATCATCGAATATGAATGGCATATCCTCGTTTATCCTCCCGTGAATATGTTTCCTCGCTTGGAGGGTGGAATTATCCGCGTTTATGAATTTGGATACCTTGAGCAGGAAATCGCTTATGGTGATTGTGGCAACTTCCCGGACCTTCCCTACAATGGCAGTATCATCCGATTGCGTCATCCGTACGTTGATCTCTGGACAGTAGTCTGCACAGACACAACACCGGGAGAAGAGAATCCGAATATTCCGTGGCCTTCTGAAAGTCTGCCGCCGTTTGTTATCAATGAAATCTATATGCCGAACACGGGAGCGGAGGATCGCTATGTCGAGCTTTACAATCCCACCGATGAAGCCATCGACCTGAGCGGCTGGAGTCTGTATATCAACGACTGTAATGTGTTTGCCGAAGGAACCGTGTTGCAACCGAACGAATTCTATGTGGTAACGAATGCGACGCAGGTACGCATGGGACAACTCAATCGCAATCACGACCAAATCGGCATTGTCGATCCGGACGGCAAATATTATTTTACCGTCAAATGGGAAGAGCCTCTCGCGACCGGATATTCGTGGAGTCTTTATCCCGATGCGGATGTTGCCGTGACCGGTGACCGGCCGTTCGACCTAAGTTCGTTCTATGAAGCTCGGCTATACACGCCGGGAGAAACGAACGGTGGAAGTGGCACGGAACCGGAAGAATCGCTGCCGCAAAGTTTCGCACTTGCGCAAAACTATCCCAATCCATTTAATGCATCCACCACATTTCAATTTACGGTTCCCGAAACATCGCCCGTAAAAATTTCTGTCTATGATATCGAAGGACGTGAAGTCACAACATTAACAAACCGCTCGTATATGCCCGGTCAATACCAATTGAATTGGGATTGTTCGGATTGCGCGACGAATATTTATTTCGTCGTCATGCAAACACCATCATTCCGCACCGTCCGAAAAGCTCTTCTGCTTAAATAGTACGTGATACTGGGCAGGACGCTCCTGCGTCCTGCGTTTTCGTTCATGGTAGTGCCGCACGGCCGTGCGCTTATGTGTTACCTCGAAAGAGCAAAAGCCCCGACGAATTTATCATCGGGGCTTTATCTGTGCCGAGGAGTCGGCGCAGGAGGTGTTAGGAATCGAAATTATTTAATCAGAACAATTTTATGTGTCGCCATGCCCCACGCGCCAGACAATCGCACGAAATAGATTCCAGTCGCGAGGTGATTCGCGTTGAACGTGACACTTTGCGTTCCTGCTGATTGCATGCCGTTAACGAGCGTTGCCACTTCGCGTCCCAACAAATCGTAGACTGCGAGTTTGACATCACCAGCTTGCGGGACATCGAAGCTAATCCGAGTCGTCGCGTTAAACGGATTCGGATACACCGAGCTGACTTTGAATGTTGCAGCAGTGGCGCTCATCTCTTGTTCACCGGCACTGAGAGCTTCATAGAGCGTGAAGTCCGCTTCGACTTCCGGTTGAGTGGGATTGACACTGAGCAGTGTCGCTTGTCCCGGTTCGTCCACATTGGGATAGTAACGCGTGCTCATAGACGTCTGGTCGGCAGAAAGCACATACTCGCCTTCAGCGACTTCCAAAT
>CAZADO010000044.1:0-6274 GCA_964483885.1 uncultured Alphaproteobacteria bacterium
ATCGAAGGGCGTTCGTTTGGTTTCTGCAATTCCGGCGGGGAGAAAGAGCAGGAATGCCAGCGGCTGAACGACCACTCCCCACATCGGAAGCCAACCGAAAAGGAGTTTATTTTGCAGCAGTACCATATCGCCGAGTTCGAGGGTGCCATAGACCATGACAGGCCCGATAATCGTCAGTCCGATTACGACTTCGTAGCTGATAGTCTGCGCTACCGCCCTCATGCCGCCAAGCAGCGAGTATTTATTGTTAGACGCCCAGCCGCCCAGCACAATGCCGTAAACACCCAGAGAGCCAAATGCCAGCAGGAAAAGAATGCCGATGTTGATGTTGAGCACTTGGAGCAGAATAACTCGCCCGCCAATTTCAAGTTGATTCCCGAACGGAATAACGGCGAACGTCACCAGCACCGGGAAGAGTGCGACGACCGGAGCGAATCGGAACGCGAATTGACTCGCCGCGGGAGGGATAAAATCCTCTTTGAACACCAGCTTGAAAGTTTCGGCGATGGAATGGAACATTCCCCAGAGACGAAGCCCAAAAATCGGAGCCCGGTTTGCGCCGAGTCTGTCCTGCATAAGCGCGGGCTGTTTGCGCTCCGCCCACGTCAGAAGTATCGCAAACGTAAAGACGAATGCCAAGACAAAGGCAATTTTTCCAAGTGCGATGAGAATTTCAACAATCAGAGGCATAAGGGTATTTGAATTTATGATGTGTCTTCGATTCTATTCCAATGGAGTGGACGTTTGAACTTTCCGGTAAGGCGGTTCCGGCACCCAAGCGAGCATCTTTCCGGACGGCACAAGGTCCTCCCATATCAATTCTTTGAAAGCGGCGACGTTTCGAGTCAGGTCTATAAAGACATCTTTCGGCGTCTTCGCTTTAATCGTCAGTCCCATTTCTCCGGCCAGCATTTTCCAGACTTCCCATTCGGGAAGCGCTTGCCCTAATGGTGGAAACGCCGGTGTCGCTTTCTGAACGCGCCCTTGGAAATTCGTGTAGGTTCCTTCGCGTTCCGCCCACATCGCGATGGGAATCGCTCCATGTGATACGTCGGTCATGGCTCCGACGTGTTCTCCGAGATAGAGCAGGTAATCCAGATTCTCAAGCTTTCGCAGTTGTTCTTCTGGAAGCGCGCGGCTCAAGTCGTGGCGCACAACAATAAGCACACGAATATCGCCAGATAGCGCTTGCTTTAATATCTCATCACCGGTGAGGCGTCCTTTCGAGGTCTGCACGCCGATTTCAAAAGCTCCCCGCCGATTGGGAGTCGCGTCGGCTTTCCGCAGGATATCATCCTCTTCCGATGTAGGTTCACTCTTGAGTGAGACATCCAGACTGTTAACGCCGAGATGTTTGCTGAATAGGCGATGCAGCAGATACAGATCCTCATTCGAGGAACGAGCGCTGCCAAGAACGGCAATCGATTTCGTTCCGTGTTTTTCTTTTGTCTTTTTGATGGCTTGAGCGACTTCCTGAATCACATGTTTGATATCCGGTGCGCCATGCCCGTTCGACGAGTGAAGCTGTGCGGCAACTAATCGATCCGGCGCGTCAACGCTGTGATAACTGTAGCGTCCCCTATCACATATCCACCATTCGTTGACTTTTTGATGATAGCGCGGTTTCAGACGCTGAATTCGTTTGCCGGGCGCTTTGTAGTCACGGTGCATTTCATAGTGAATTTCGATGTTGCAGCCTCGCGAACATTCCTGACAAATCGAAGGAACGCTCTTCAAATACCAGACGCGGCGCTTGAAGCGAAAATCTTTATCTGTCAGCGCGCCCACCGGACACAAATCCACGACACAGCCCGCGTACGGATTATCCAGCGGCTTGCCGGGAAGTCCCAATAATTCCGACGTCATTCCCTGTCCGAAAATACCCAATTCACCCGTGCCGGTGATTTCCCGAAGGAACCGGACACAGCGAGAACATAAAACACAACGCTCGCTGTCCAAAACAACCGTCGGGCCGACATCAAGCGCTTTATGCTTATGATGTTTTTCTTCGAGCTCCATCCGGCTGTCATGAAGGCCGTATTTCATGTAGTAATTCTGAAGGTCGCATTCTCCGGCATCATCGCAAATCGGACAATCGAGAGGATGATTTTGAAGCAGAAGTTCCAGCACTAAGCGACGCTGCTTCTTGACTTTTTCGGTATCGGTGAAGACTTTCATGCCGTCGGCGACGGTCGTCGTACAGGCAATAACGAGCGCCATCCGGCCCCGTTGTTCGACTTCCACCTGACAGATTCGGCATGAGCCGACTCTCGAGAGCGCAGGATGTCCGCAGAAATGCGGAATGGATACGCCGGCAAATTCCGCCGCTTTAATCAGATTAATATTTTCGGGAACCTCAACAGGTTTGCCGTCAATTTCTATGTGAGGCATAAAGGAAACCTTTATCCGTGTTTGGAGTTACTCTTTGACCAGCGCCTCAAATTCATGTCGGAATTTTTTCAAATAGGATTTCGTCGGCCATGAAACCGCCGGGCCGAATGCACAAATCGTCGTTCCGTCCGGAGCGTCCGCGATTTCCTCCAAATCATCAATATCGCGCATTTTGCCCTTACCGTCCAGCAATCGTTTGCAAAGCCGCAGCATCCAGCCGGTTCCTTCTCGGCACTGTGTGCATTGGCCGCATGATTCATGTGCATAGAAACGCAGAATCCAGTAGAGCATTTGCGGTATCGAGACGGATTCATCAATCACGATGACCGCCGCACTTCCCAGCATTGAACCGGCATTCGCGACGGATTCAAAATCGAGTTTCACGCCTGCCGCTTCCTCCGCGGTCAAAATCGGCGAGGATGAACCACCGGGAATCACAGCCTTCACTTTACCGCCGTTCGGAGGGCCGCCGCCGAGTTCATAGATAAGCTCATCCAGAGGAAATCCCATCGGAATTTCATAGACGCCGGGATTCTTTACGGAACCTGACAAGGAAGCAAGGCAAGTGCCGCCGTTTTTCGGAGTGCCGAGGGATGCGAATTTTTCAGGCCCTAATCTCATCACCCACGGCACAGCTGAAAGCGTTTCGACATTATTCACGATGGTCGGAGCTTGCCAGAGTCCGATGGCCGCAGGGTAGTAGGGAGGTTTGTAGCGCGGCTGCCCTTTTTTTCCTTCAAGGCTTTCGATGAGTCCGGTTTCTTCACCGCAGATATACATTCCGGCTCCGGGGTGTGTGTAAACCTGACACGAGAAATCGGAACCCAAGATTCGCTCGCCGATATAGCCTTTTTGCCGGGCTTCTTCGATGGCCGCGTCCATGACTTTCGTGGGATAAAAATATTCGCCGCGGATGTAGATATAAATCGTTTCCGCCTGCACTGCCCATGCGCAGATTAGCGCGCCTTCGAGAAGCAAATGCGGATCCCGTTCGAGAATCAACCGATCTTTGAAGGTGCCCGGTTCGCTCTCGTCCGCATTCACCGTGACATAGCGTGGAAAGGTGTCTTTCGGGACGAAGCTCCATTTCAAGCCAGCCGAAAAACCCGCGCCGCCATGACCGCGCAGACCGCTGGCTTTGACGAGTTCAATGACCTCCGCAGGTTCCATTTTCAAAGCCCGCTGGAGCATCTCGTACGCGCCATGTTTCAATGCTACAGGCAACCGGCACATGTCCGGCGTTGCAAAATGTTTTGAAATATACCGTTCCATCAGCTTTTATCCATCAAGTGGTCGGCAAGCCGACGTTTCCGATGAGCGGAGTTGGCGTATCGCCCTTCGGCATTCTTCCCTGCCGTAGCTCATCGATAACATTGTCAATTTTCTCAGGTGTGAGTTGAAAGAACTGTTCTTCGCCGATGAGCATCACCGGTCCCCAGCCGCACGCGCCTAAGCATTCTACCGCCGCGATGGAAAACTGTCCGTCGTCAGACACCTCGCCTGCTTTGATGCCCAGTTTCTTTTCCAGATAGTCTTGCAGACTCTCGGCTCCTTGAATCGAGCAGGAGAGATTATGGCAGAACATAATGTGATATTTCCCGACGGGTTTCCGATGCATCATGCCGTAAAAGGAAATCACTTCGCGCACGTGCACCGGCGTAACTCCGAGCGTTTCCGCCGCCCATGTTTCGACTTCGGACGAGAGATACCCTACAATCTTCTGCGCTTCTAAAAGTACCGGCACCAGCGCGGCGCTTCGATGTTCCGGCGGGTAGCGGAGAATAATTTCCTGAGCTTTTTTCTCGAGAGTTTCGGGGATTGGGTTCATCGGTCGAGTTCCCCTCCAATCATGTTAATCGAACCGAACGTCGGAATGACATCCGCTACCATATCGCCTTTTATCATGTGCGGAATACCGGCGACAAGATGCAGACAGGGAGGACGGCAGCGTACTCTCCATGGACGACTGGCGCAGCCGTCTTTTTCCTCACCTTCGATAGGATGAGCCACTACGTAAAATCCGAGTTCACCGTTTCCGGCTTCGACGGCTTGATAAGCTTCTCCGACCGGCACGCGGATGCCGTGTCCGTGCATAATGAGTTTGAAATGATTCATCAAGCCTTCGATATTGCCATACGTATTTTTTTTATCCGGCAGCATGATGTGTTTATCGCTAACCGAATGAGGCCCATCGGGAATTTTCCCGGCCAATTGTTCGCAGATTCGAGCGGATTGTTCCATTTCTTCCATGCGCACCAGATAGCGGTCGAAATTGTCTCCTTCTGTCCCGACAACCATTGACCAATCCGCTTGGTCATAGACCAGATACGGGAAATTCTTGCGGACATCGTATTCGACGCCTGCCGCTCGAAGGCAAGGGCCTGTGAAGCCATAATCAATCGCGTCGTCGGCTTTCATCACACCGACACCTTTGATACGGTCATAGAAGATACGGTTGCACGTCAGCAAGCCGTCGATTTCTTTCAAGATTTTACGTGATTCCTTGAGCGCGCGGTGCATCTTGTCAATCCAGCCGTCAGGTAAATCCGCCGGCATGCCGCCGACACGTGTCGCATTGGTCGTCACGCGAGCGCCGCAATAGTCTTCGAAAAGTTCGTAGTGATATTCCCGGCCTTTCATCATGTAAAGAAAAACTGTCATCGCGCCCATCTCCATTGCAGCGGCACCGATGCAGGTCATGTGGTCGGCGATGCGAGAGAGTTCACTGAGGATCGTGCGCAGGTATTGCCCGCGTGGCGGTACTTCGATACCGAGCAACTTTTCCACTGCCATAACATATCCGACATTGTTGATAATCGGGCTGACATAGTTCAACCGGTCGGTGTAAATCGTCGCCTGATTCCATGTGCAGTCTTCGCACGATTTTTCCATCGCACGATGCAGATAGCCGATTTCCACATCGGCGTCCATGACGAGTTCGCCCTGCAGTTTGACGGCAATCTTCACGATTCCGTGCATCGCCGGATGAGATGGGCCCATATTGAGCAGCATCTCTTTCGTTTTGAACTCAGGCTCGTCAGTGGTGAAGAAAAACTGTTCTTCAGGCGGAGTTTTAGTTTTTGTTTCCATGTAGTCAGTTAATTTAGTGGGCTGAGGTTGATTTTGCTCCCGGTCCAATCAACGGCTGGCGTTTCTTTTTGGGATAATCCTTGCGCAGCGGATGTCCTTCAAATCCTTCGTATAGCATGATACGCGTCAGATTCGGGTGCCCTTCGAAGCGAATCCCATAAAGATCGTAACATTCGCGTTCGAGGAAATTCGCGGTTTTCCAAAGCGGAGTCAGACTTTTAACATTCGGATACAAGTCATCGGATTGAATCTTCACTCGAAGCCGTGTGTTATTGGGCAGCGAGACAAAAAGATAGACAATCTCGAAACGCGGATTGCGCCCCATATAGTCCACAGCGGTCAAATCCATCAGGAAGTTGAATTGCAGTTCCGGATCTTCTTTGAGCAGCCGCGCGACGTCCAAAATGGCGTCTTTACGAATGATGAGAGTCTCGTCGCCATGTTGAACGTGAGCATCCAACACGGCATCCGGGAATTTCTCTTCGATTTTCTTTTGAGCCGGTGATTTTTCCATTTGCTTTAAGGAGCACCCACTTTCCACATTTGTTTGGATTCGAGTATCATCTTCTGCAGTTTCACGATGCCTTCAATGACGGCTTCCGGGCGGGGAGGACAACCAGCGATATAAATATCTACCGGCACAATCGTATCGATGCCCTGCACGGTGGCGTAGTTGTCATACGGACCGCCGCACGATGCGCACGCGCCGAAAGCAATCACCCATTTTGGCTCAGCCATCTGATCATAAACGCGCCTCAGAAGGGGAGCCAGCTTATGCGAAATCGTTCCGACG